>NZ_SJPV01000013.1:72701-203291 GCF_007860135.1 Novipirellula artificiosorum | reverse complement strand
GGATAAGTCCCCGGAGCTGCAAGCGAAGTATCCTAGTTGTTGCGACTACGTCTGCCAGCAAGAACGGATTCGAGCAGCGGTGCGTCTGCTTAAGCAGTGGGACAAGTAGCGACGAATCAAGACAGGATATTCAAGATGATCAATTTGATCAAACTTTGTCACAAGTAACAACATGATCTTCTTGGCTGGTGAGGCACCGAGCCCTTGTCCCTTCATGTCTACCAAAAGGGCTTATCTTGTTGACATGTTGCCGCACGGAAACCTCATCAATACATAGCGAGAGATGCGGAAAAAATCGCGCCGACTTGGCTATGTCGTAACTTGATGCCTATGGGGTTTCGGAGGGCTGGCACCCGATAATGCTGGCTCCATTCACAAGATTGCAAAATATGTCGGCTCAAATTCGCTGACACATTCCGCATTTCGATCCGTATCGTCATTCCGCCTGCACGAATGGCATTCAGCCAACTGCATCTGGTTTCATCGATCGGGGAGAGTGCGAAATTTGGTTGCCGGTGTCGGCCGCCGGGTGGCGCAAGCGGAGTGGCTGAAACTCGCTTCGGTCTGCATCACCTCCGCGCTGAATAGAAATCGTTTCGAGCTGGCGGTTGGTCCAACCGCCGCGAGTTGCGTGCATCAAGAGCAAGAAGCTCTAAGGATTCGCATCCGCCCGTAGGCGCCGGGGACTATTGTTGGATTCGACGTCCCTTTTCCTTAGTGGTGTCGACCCGAGAAGGTAGTGTTGGGCGATCACCTTTTGCTGGTCAGCTTGGGCAGATTCAGCCCATTTGGCGAAATCACCGGACATGCGTTGGACGATTTCAGGATGCTTCGGTGCCAGACTATTCTCTTCAAAGGGATCGGCAATCAGGTCGTATAGCTCCCACTGGGCCGAAGACTTCTTTTTCGCCTTGATGGTGCGTACGATTTTGTACCGATTCTCCGTCCAGGCTTGCATGCCATTGCAGTGAAATCCGATCGGACTCTTGCGTTCGGTTTCGAGTCCTTCGATCAATGGGAGCAAGCTGATGCCGTCGTATTGGCGATCCGTTGGTAATGGGATTCCGGCCGCGTCGAGAGCGGTGGGGAAGTAGTCGCTGGTCACCGCCGCGAATTCGGTCGCGAACGGGCGTGTGATACCTGCGGGCCATTCGAGGATACCCGGCATGCGGAGGCCGCCTTCGTAGCAATCTCGCTTCCAGCCCCGAAAGGCCCCGCTGGAACCGAGCGGTGTGTAGGCAAATTTCCCACCCTGCGCGGCCGCGAGTTTCACATCCTTTTTGCCTTTCAAGTTAGGTCCGTTGTCACTGGTGAACCAGACCATCGTACTGTCCGCTACACCGAGTTCGCGAAGCTCCGCGCGCAACACTCCGACTTGCGTATCAACGGCGGTGATGTTGCTGAAGTAGACCTGTTCTTTCGGATCGCAATCAGCGTACTGCTTCATCAGTTCGGTGTTCTTGCCAAGTGGCGTGTGCACGTTGTGAAACCAAACCAATGCCAGGAATGGTTTCTCTGCCGCTGCCTGCTCGCGGATGAAGTCGACGGCTTTGGTCATCACGATCGCAGCATCATCGCCGCGCAAACTTGGATCGTTTTGGCCCTCATCGAGTGGAATGTTCCGGCCGTTGTGCCAATAACAGGCCTTGATGCCGCCTTTGCCAAGCTTTGCATAAGGATCATGAGTCACAATGACGTTGTGGGTTGAGAAACATTCGTCGAACCCGGCCTCCCACGGCGGCATGACATGCGATCCGGCCGTCTCGGCATCAAAGCCGCCGACGTGCCACTTGCCGAAATGGCCCGTCGCATATCCCTTGGCTTTGAGCGCTTCTGCGATTGTGATTTCTTCCTGCGGAAGATGTCCTTCATCAGCTCGCATCGGATTGCTGATGTTCATGCGCCAATTGTTTCGTCCCGTGAGACAAGACGCGCGTGTGGGGCTGCAAACGGATGCCGTCGCGTAGAATCGGTCGAAACGGATTCCCGACGCGGCCATGGCATCAAGATTCGGCGTTTTGATCTTTGGATGTCCGTTGTAGCTGACGTCGCCCCAACCCTGATCGTCTGTCATGATGAAGATCATGTTCGGCAATGTGTCGGCAACGGTTGTAACAGTCGTCGCCCACACGCCGAATAGGATGAACAGAGTTCGAATCAGCAGGCGTTGCGTCATTACGTTCAACGTGTTCATGGCGAATATGTACGGTAGAATGTGAAAGATTGCCTCGATCTAGATGAGCCTGTCATCGCGATTCATCAATCGAGGGGATTCGCATTTGCGGAGACGGTAAACGACCACACCGAACCTGTGATGGTTCCGGAAGGAGTGACTTCATCGACGCGCCAGTAGTAGGTAGTCCCGGTGAGTAACGTGCCCGGTGAGAAAATATTGTTGGCCTGCCGTTTCTGAAAAGTCAAGCTTTGTGAGCCCGTTCCGAAGTAAACGCGGTGCGCGGTGGCTTCCTTACCAGCCAACCACATCAAGTCGGCATCGGACTTGACCCCGGTGCCAAGGTTGGGAGGAATCGGGGTGGTCGCCGTATCGTGCTGGCGGCCCGGAATCCAATACCGTGAATCACCAAATTCGTAGGCGCCACTATCGGGCGCTTTGCCGACGAAACCATCGGTGATCGGGTCGACCGGCGTGCCCCGGTCGACCAGTTCTGAATCCGGGCGGGGGCGGAAATCAAGATTGTCAGGGTCGCGCAACGGAGGCGTCTTTCCTTTCGGATCATGGTCGTAGCCGTTCCAATTGTGACCGTGGATTCCCGGAAGGACCTGTTTTGCTGCGCGGTGCCCGGAAAGCTTTTCCGCCGCGTTGTTGCGTGTGACCGTTCCATTATTGTGTGAGATCGCGTCATCCAGAACGACAATGCCGTTATTGCGACTGCCGATGGTCGTGTTGTTGTAGCAGCGATGGTTGTCGCCCTTGATCATCAGTCCGCAGCGGGTATTCAAACTGATGTTGTGATGCATCAGGCCACCCGACCCGGTGGGGCTTCCGATAGCCGTGGAAGCATCGAACCTTGCTCCATTCTTGGTCGTATTACGAAACCAGTTGTAACGAGTTTCGCTGCCGCTTTGCGCTCCGCGAGTGAGTTGCACGATGGCGCCATCGTTTTGCACGAGTCCGATCTCCGAGAAATCGTTCAATTCGACCAATGGGGGCGCAGTAAACTCAATAAACTCCGACGCGCCGCAGGCCCGCGCGGTGTTGCGACGGAACGTGGGAGCGTCACCATGCATGTAAACCGTAGACATCAGGCGGGGCAGTTGCGAACAACTCCAGTCGATCCGCTCGAACAGGCAGTTTTCGATCCGATTGCCCGCACCGTCCAAATAGACGGCGTGGCATTCAGAGTAACGGAACGTGCAATCGATCACTGATGCAAAAGCGCCCGAGTCGGGACCGACGATGCTGCACGTTAGCGGTACCGCCTCGATGCCGAGCATTCGCTTACTACAGCCGGCAAACCTGAAGTCGCATCCTTCGATCGTCATGTGGGGGCTGTTCACAAAATTGAAGGCCGTTGCAAAGAACTGCAAACCCTCAATGCGCACATGATTGCACTGGTTTCCGTAAAAGGCGAAATCTTGGACTTTGCCACGGACACTCGCGCCGGGCGGTTCACCTGCATCGGCCCACAAATACAGTGCTTTTGTGGCTGGGTCCAAGAACCACTCACGAGCGGAATCCAGCAACTCCAACTTGCCTTCGAGGAAGTAGTATCCGTCGGTGGGCCGCACGGACGATACCGGGGTGACCGAAAACGATGCTGCTCCGGGAGCGTGCTTCGACACTCTTCGGGTGTACGTCCGGAAACTGTCGATATTCAGTACTGCCATCGCTGCCGTAACACTAAACGGCAGCGCCGAGAGTTTGTGATGAGTTGTGGGACTGTCAGTGATCAGACCAGTGGTCGTCTTGCCAGAATCGATTCGCGCCCAATGCGTTTCCTGGTCCCAGAGAGTGTTGTCGTGGAAAAAGGCATTCGGCCAGCGAGCGGGGATCATCAATTCACCGTCCGCGAACAATTGCCAGACATCCTGGGCGAGGACCGTTCGGTAGATGTGGTCTTGGTGGCGAGTCCATCCCGTCGAGCTCAGCTCCTCGATCGACCGCGTTCCATCCATCGTTACCGATTCGCCTGGGAAAGCGGTGATCGTAACGGGAGCTTTCGCAGATCCGAGCACGCCGGAAAGGACCACTGATTCATGGTACCTGCCGCCCCGGATGACGACTGTCGTGCCAGCGCTGGCCAGATCGACCGCATGTTGAATCGTGCGGAACGGCCTGGCCATGGTGCCGGGGTGAGAATCGTCACCGTTTGGTGCGACATAGTAAGCTTCGCCCGCGGCAGCGGACGCGACACACAATGCAAACGCAACGCACGTGATTGCAGGGAGTCGTAAACGGAGTATTGGCTTCATTTTGTAACGGACGCTTCAATCGTTTTCGTCGTAGAAGGAGTAGTCCGGATGGTTGTAAAGTTGTTTGTTGGCCAGCTCACTGATGTCTGAATTTTGGGCAAGCCATCTCTTTCCGAGCTTTGAAGTCCAGAAGGAATGATCGTGATCCAAGTGCGAAGGCAGGTTCCGAATGATCTTTTCGAACCGTGCTCGCTCCTCCGCGTGATCGGGTAAATCGTCAACTCGCTCGTAACCGCGACCGAATCGATTGTCTCCTGTCAAATAGAATCGCCCGTCCGGTTTGCCGTAGAACGGCGAACGAGCTTCCAGCAGATAGTTCTCGGTTCGAAGCACCTGGACGGGTCCCGTGTAGGCGTAGATCCACTGGCGGTGCTTGTCGGTTTGGCCGGTAAGAAACGGCAACTGGCTATTACCGTCAAACAAAA
This sequence comes from Novipirellula artificiosorum, assembly GCF_007860135.1. Lineage (NCBI taxonomy): Bacteria > Pseudomonadati > Planctomycetota > Planctomycetia > Pirellulales > Pirellulaceae > Novipirellula > Novipirellula artificiosorum. The sequence continues at coordinate 198,432 of NZ_SJPV01000013.1, read as the reverse complement.
CGTCTGCGGGATGCTCGACTCCTGCCATATCCAGCAAGGTGGGGGCAATGTCGGCGAAGTCCGTCAGCTCACTGGTGATTCCTCGCCGCTTCACACCCGGACCTTTCACGACGTAGGGCACGTGCACTCCCCTTTCGACACCGCGATCCTTGGCGGTCACTGCCGTCCCGTTGTCTGCGCAAAAGATGAAGTACGTATTCTCGTAAATGCCCAGTTCTTCCGCTTTAACGATCAGCTTGCCGATCAACTTGTCCATGTACTCAATCAAGTTGACGAAACGTTGTCGTTGCTTCTGGCTGTATTGATCGAGTGCTAGCTTCCTTTCCTCTCTGGTCATTCCGCTCGTATCCGGCTTTTGCAGTTCGATATCCATCACCGCACCGGCATCCGGCGTGGTGGAATAGGGACCGTGAGGGATCACGGTCGGCCAATAGGCTACAAACGGTTCGCTTGCTTTCGTCTTACGTTCCATGAAGTCCATGAGGAACTCACAGCGTTGGTCGGGGCCGAAATCGTTCTCAGTGACTTCGACATACTTGCCATTCTGAACCATCGACGAATACCAGTAACGTACGTCGGGCAGTTCGACATCCTTGCGGAGGCCGCTGGCGATGACGTCGATGCCAAAGTGGCCTTTGATCTTGTCTGGTCCCTCGTACATGCAGTACTCGTCGAAGCCGACTTCCGACTCCCATGGCTCCTTGGCGCTGCAGTGCCACTTCCCAGCGACTGCTGTTTTGTAGCCACCGTCACGTATCAGCTTTGCCCAGCTGTGTTGAGCGGTAAATAGTGTACCGCGGGAGTCGAATGCCCACATGTCATTACGGAACGCGCCAGTGCGGTTGCCGTAGACACCGGTCATCAATAGCGCCCGGGACGGACCGCAGATCGCCGGCGCAAAACAGGTGCGAAACTGAATCCCCTCGCCGGCGATTCGATCAATGTTGGGCGTTTTCGCTGTCCCCGGTTGTCCATAACACGAGAACATGTCGGCACTCACGTCGTCGGCCAGAATCAATACAATGTTCGGCCGACCGGCGCGCGAGTTGGTGGGAAGCAGCGTCAGTAAACCGGCAAACATTAGCGCTGACAGTGGACCGTATTGGGTCATCTGGATTTCATTTCTGTTTGTGAGTTGTGGTTGTTTCAGGTTGGGCGGTGCTCCACACGTTCTTTCTCATCGAATCGTCTCTATATCCAGCGTCTTCTGCTCCTTGAGAATCAGATCTTTGAGGAACCGGGGCAAGGCGACGTCCTTCTGAAGATAGGTCTGTTCATCGAAACGCAGATTGTTGCGTTTGAAACTCTCCCGATTGACGTCAAGCGACAGATCGCAATCAAACCTCGCTAAGATCGATTCGTTCGCCGCACCTCCGCCGTCAGGATTGATGTGGCACAGTCCCCATGTGAAGCCGCGTCCGTCTCCGCTGTCGGAAAAAGCATCCGGGCAATAAGGGCCAGGAGCGATCGGAGGGATCTGTATCATGGACATCACCCGGAAGTTTTCACCGTCGGGTGACCACTGGATCGTATTCTTTTCAGGACCGTCTAACGCGACCAGGGCAGCCACACCGTCCTTGAACGGAAACACGCAGGTCTCGTGGCCGGAGTTGATGACGGGGTTCAGCTTCGACGCCTCGAACGGGCCAAGCGGATTGTCAGAGAAGGCCACACCCTGCATGCGCAACACATATTCCGGGCCGCGCTCGATCGGGGCACCCTTGTAGTAGATCAGAATCCTGCCGTGATGCACGACCGGGCACGGGTCGTTGATCTTAATACTGCCCCAGGAACCGGGAGGGCTCGGCACCAACGCCGGATCCGGGTGGTGCCTCCAAGGGCCGTCGGGCGTATCGGCAGAGGCGACGCGCACCGGGCACCAGACCTGACCGCCAACCATCGGGCTGTAGGCCTGGAAGTAGAGATAGTATTTGCCCTTCCAAACCAGAATGCCCGGCGTGCAGATGGAGCGAAAGCCCTGCTCCGGTTTGGGCGGGCGTCGCACTGCGGGTTCCTTGTCCTCTACCCAATTCCAACCGTCTTTGCTGCTCGCATGCCAGATGTCAGCCAAGTCCCAGTCTGTGCCGGGCTTGACGTCGGTCGCGTCCTGCACGCCCACCGGCGCGGACTGCGAACGGCGGCCGGTGTACCAGACGTGGTAGACGCCATCAATCAACAGCACCTTGGTAGGATCGCGCCGCGAGATATTGGGTGTCAGTTCCAGCCCCTTGAGCGGCGTGTACTTGAAATTGGAATAAAGTTCGTTGCCGCGATCCTCGTGTGGATTCCACTGATCGTACAACCGCGCGACTGCTGCACTTACCGGGTAGTCCGGCTTTTCCTGGGGAACCAGCGCTGGAAATTCGGCCCTGCTAAATGACGGCAACTCAAGCAGCAATGCAAGAAGCAGTATTAAGCGTCTCATTATTCACCTCCTTACCGGTTTCTCATTTTTCATGATCAGCTTTCTCTTTCTCGCGCTCGGCGAGTTTCCTTGCCCGCGCGGCGGCCCGCTCTGCTTTCTTCGGATTCGGCTTCTTGATTTTTGTTTCGCCGTTTGCCACGTCGACGCCTGGCTTCCACTCCGAGAAGGTCCGCCGCGTGCGAGTTTCCATCGCGGCGAGTTTCTTGTCCCACGCGAGTTCTCGATCGAAGATGTCCGCATATTGACCGTAGCCACCGGAGGAAACACATTCGGCTTTCCAGACCGCAAGGGCGGCGTCGTGGTGTCTCCGCAGACTCTCGAGGGCCTGGCTGTGTTCGGGGGATCCCGCGAGATTCTGCATTTCGTAGCGGTCCGCAGCGAGGTCGTAGAGTTCTTCTTGCGGTGCCATGTTTTGCGCGTAGGGCCAATGAATGTATTTGTAGTCCTCCGTTGCGATTCCTAACGAGTGGGTTGGAGCGTCGCCCCAGACGTTGATCAGGAGCAGAGCATCTCGGACCTTGGACGATGGGTCGTCGAGCAACGGGAAAAGGCTTCGCCCGTCCATGTTCTCCGGTGTCGGCAGACCAGCGAGTTCCAGCATCGTCGGAGCGACATCGATGTTGCCGACCACTGCGTTGCAACTCTTACCCGCACCGGAAACCGGGTGACGGGGGTCGTAGATGATCATCGGCGACCGACTCCCTTCCTCGTACGGAAGAACCTTCCCTCCGAAGTCGTGTGATCCGCAGTTGTATCCATTGTCGGTCAGAAACAGGATCACGGTATTGTCGGCCAGATCCTGCGTTTCCAATTCAGCGCGGATCATACCGACCGCGTGGTCGATCCCGTGGACGAGCTGTTGATACTTCCGCATCGTTGACTGATATCTCTCACCCGAGAAATCTCGTAGCTTCCGATACTGGCGTCCGCTTTTCGCCTGCTCGGGTAGATGCGCCGCGCCCTTTTCGCCGTGATTGGGCATCGTCTTCCAAGCCGTGTCGGCGTAGACGTCATCGAATGCCGGGTCGGGTGACATCGGACCATGGGGCGCCTTGAAACTGACTGACAGGCAGAACGGTTTTCCCGTGGTTTTTGCGCCTTTGATGAAGTCTTGCGACGCCGCGCCGAGTGCGCGCGTCACATGCGGGTACTTGCCAGCGTAGGACCGAACAAATTCGTTTTCCTCCGTCTTGTAGCTTCCCTGACCCGGCCAGCCGAGCCAGACATCGAACGCATCGATCGGCAGGTCTTCGTTGGAGTGATAGTTGGACGGACCTCCCGGCTCCTTCACACTGAACCCGAATTTCCCCACGAATCCCGTGTGATAGCCGGCCTCTCGTATCAATACCGGATAGGATTTTTTCCACTTGTCGGTCGTCAGCGGGCCGTGACTAAAATTGCACCCCGTCTTGTACTCATACATTCCCGTCATCACCTGGGCACGGCTCGCCATGCAGATCGAGGTGGTGTCATAGGCGGAATGGAAGACGAGGCCATCGCCAGCGAGGCGGTCCAGATTGGGCGTTTTGACTTGGTCGTTACCGGTAAACGCAAGCGTGTCGTAATTCTGGTCATCGGTCAGCAGCAGAATGATGTTCGGCCGCTGGGCGCCCAATGAGGTCGGGATCGCCGCAATCAGCGCGGCGACGAGTACTGCATAAATTTTCATGAGCGGCCCTTGTGAGGTTCTCCGGTGTTTGCCGAATCTTTCAAGTATCTGCGAATCGCGTCGAGCTGAGTCCAGCGTTTCACCTCGGGATGCTTTCTATCCGCCCCCGGTGTGCTCCGGCCCCGCGCGACAAACTCTCCAAGCAGGCGTCCGAGGGCATCTACCTGTTCAGGGTGCTGGGCCTGCAGGTTGGTCGACTCACCGCTATCGTGCTCCATGTCATAGAGTTGGATGTCGGCTGGATTCTTGATCGGCGGGTCTTTCGGGTTATTGCGACGAGTTCCGCCCGCCGGATCAAAAACCACCTTCCATTTCCCGCGACGAATGGCGAACACTCCCGAATCGGAATGATGGACGACGCCGCGATCGGTATTACCTGGGATTGGCTTTCCCTGTAGCGCCGGAAGAAAGCTCACGCTGTCTTCGCCTACATGGTCCGGTAACTTTGCGTTGTGCATTTCCCCGACGGTTGCCAGCAGGTCTGTCGTGCAGATCACCTGGTCGGAAACCGTACCCGGTTTGACAACAGCAGGCCATCGAGCCAGAAACGGAACTCGATGTCCCGCTTCCCACAGGCTGCCCTTCAGACCTCGAAAGTTAGCCGAAGCGTAATGGCCGTGAGCCTGTAGACGATCGAGTTTGGCCTGGGGCGAAGGGCCATTGTCGGAAGTAAAAATAACAAGCGTGTTGTCCGTGAGCTCTAGATCTTCAAGGGCGTTGAGGACTTCCCCCACCACCCAATCGACTTCCATGCAGTAGTCGCCGTACGCTCCGATTGGGTTCTTGCCCTGAAAGTTCTCATTTGGAACGATCGGCGCGTGTGGAGCACTCAGCGGCATGTAGACGAAGAAGGGCTGCTGCGAGGCATCGCTATGATGTTGCTGCAGCCAGTCGATCGTCTTCTCGGTAAACGTCGAAAGGACTTCGGCCTGATGGTAGTTGTCCGCGACCCAACCATCCTTACCGTTTATGTTTCTTTCTTTGCGCGCCGTATTGCCTTCCAGCCAGGAGAGTTCGCCAAGCGCCTTCCGGTTCTCGACGTACGCATGCGGCGCATGGTTCAGCGAGGCACTGATACCAAAGTAATATTCAAACCCACGGTCGAGCGGGCCGTTAGCAATAGGCTGATCGAAATCCACGTTCTTCCCGCTTGACTCGTTGACCTTCAGTCCGTCGCCCGACGTCCAGTCCATCCCCAAGTGCCACTTGCCGATACATGCCGTTGCGTAGCCCTGATCCTTTAAGAACGAAGCAACCGTTTCTCGACCTGGATCGATCAAATGGTCACTGTGGCCATGCAGCACTCCGCTCTTCTTCTCCGTCCGCCAGCAGTAGCGACCGGTCAGGATTCCATAGCGTGTCGGGGTACAGACGCTGGAGTTCGTGTGTGCGTCGATGAACTGCATGCCCTCACGGGCAAGCCGATCAATATTCGGCGTTTGGATTTTGCTGTCGGGATTGCATGCACTGACGTCGCCATAGCCCATGTCGTCGGCCAAGATATAGACGATGTTTGGCTGCTCGGCTTGAGCCTGAGCGGTCATCGCCCAGCCGCCGGAGACGAAGGTGAGGCAGAGTGAAACGCAGTACTTCGAAAAGTGCGAATTCATTGGTTCCCTATCAACTCGTTTTTCGATTCTTCGTATGTGACTTTGTAGACAGCCGCATGACGCAACGCCGCACCGTGCGGTGGCGTGAGTACCAAGCCGCTGGACGTGAGATTCCATTGCACCGGGCGTTCGGAACCCAATAACGAAATCGATTCGATCGTCTCGTCAAATTCTGCAAACGTCTTCAGCGAGACGTTGGATCCATTGGGTTGCAGATCGATCACGTAAATCGCCCCCGGTTTCGTGGTAAAGCGAATTTCCCTTTCATGGACTCGCATCGCGTGTTTGGTATAGAACACGTCCTCTTCTTCAACGATTTCGCCTTCATGCTCGCCGAACACCTTCCACGGCGACGAACCATAGATCGCCTCACCGTTCAGTTCCAGCCAGGCACCCATGTCGCGCAAGCGACGTTGCATGCCTTCGGGAATCGTTCCATCGGCCCTGGGACCAATATTCAGTAACAGGTTCCCGTTCTTGCTCACCACGTCACACAACAGCCAAACCAACTCCGACGACGACTTATAAAGATCCCCTTCTTCTTCAGTCGCCATGTAGGCGTAAGACGTCCCCAGCGTGGCGGGGTTTTGCCAACGTGGGCCAATCGTTTCCATTTGCAGATTATCCGCTTCGCGACAACCAACGCCCAACGGCCAGTTCGCCTGTTTGCCCTTGTTGTTGAAGTAAACCTCTTTGCCCCACTTTTGGCCGGCGTTAAGATATCCGGCAATCATCTTCCGAAAGGCGATCTGAAACTTATCAACCTGGGGATCGTCCGCAGCTCGATAGAAAATGGGCACGTCGTCGATCCACATGAAATCGGGTCGGTATTGATTTTGGATCTCCACCCATCTCGCGACGTAGTCTTGGATGAATTCGTCACTGTATTGAAACGGTCCATACAGTGATTCGGATTCCGGCATGCGTCGGATTTCTTCCGCGACTTGCTCGAAAGGTTCGGCATCAACGATGAACTCAGACGTGAAGCGATTCGGATGTCGCTCCCGATGGTACGAGACGCCAAACTTCAGACCTTCGGCGCGCACCGCGTTTGCCAGATCCCCGATCAGATCTCGCATCGGGCCTTTCTTCGTGGCGGTCCAGGGTGTCAGGTCGGAATCCCAGAGCACAAAGCCGTCGTGGTGTTCGCCGGTCGGAATCACGTACCTCGCACCACTCTCCTTGAATAGCTTCGCCCACGCAGCGGGATCCCACTTGTCTGCCTTGAAGAGCGGAACCATGTCCTTGTAACCGAACTCTGGCGGCGCGGCGCCGAACTTCGCAGTCATGAACTCCAGGTAGTTGTCCGGGTTCTTGTACAGATCGCTTGTGATCGCTTCGGCATATCCTCGGTTTCGATACTTGTATCCGGCAACACTGTAGGGTCCCCAATGAATGAAGATCCCGAACTTTCCCTGGCCCCACCATTGCGGCACGGGAGCCCGGGCGATCGATTCCCAGGTGGCTTGGTAAGGGGCTTGGGCGATGACGCACTGCATCATGATCGTCAGGGTGACGAATAGAAGACTGATCCTGTTCATTGTTTCATTGCCTCTTTGCGATCACTAATTATTTACGTTTTGATGGTTCGCGTTTCTTCCTGAAAGCATCCCATTCATCCAGCGGCTTAAACGATGGGTCACTGTAGTCCTCCCCGGCATGACTTTTTTGCATGCTGTCAAGGTACGCCATCAATTCTCTCGTCATGGTTTCCACGCGTTCGGGATGGCCGGTGGCAATGTTGTTTTCTTCGCTCCAATCCTTGGAAAGGTCATACAGTTCGCCTTTGGGTAACACCATCTTGTACCGGTTCTTGACGAGGGTCGCGTTGCCGCGTGCGCGGAACGGAATCGCCTTTTTACGTTCGGTGGTCTGACCGGTCAGAATCGGCATCAGATCTTGCCCATCGATCGGACGGTCGTCGGGCATCTGATAGCCCGTCAGGTTGGCAACCATTGGAAGATAGTCGAGCGTTGAGCACGGAGTATCGCTTACCGAACCAGGCTTGATTCGCCCCGCCCACTCCGCAAGGGCTGGCACTCGAACGCCACCGTCATAAAGGCTGCGTTTGCGGCCGCGTAGTCCGGCGGTCACGCCAGCCTTTTTCCCCTTGGGCTCTTTCCCTTCCGGCCCATTGTCCGAGCAGAAACAGAGCAACGTGTTGTTCGCGATGCCCCAGTCCCGGAGACGTTTTCGAATCCGTCCGACTTGCTCGTCAAGTTCGGTGATGCAGCCATAGTAGTGCGCTGCCTCACCGTGGCCTTCATACATGGCAAGATAGTCCGGCCCGGCTTTAATCGGCTCGTGTGGGGCGTTGAACCAGACAACCGCCAGAAACGGGGTGTCGGTTTTTACGGCCTGCTCCATAAACGGAACGGCGCGATCCACCACCACTCGGGCCGCCCCACCGAGCAAGCTTGGATCATTGCCGGCCAGTGTGACGCCGTTGTCGTAAAACGGGTTCTTGTCGCTGCCGGGGTCCCAGGTCGAGACGGACGATTCGACGACAAACGAACGGTCATAATCACGCTCCCAAGGTGGTGCAAAATTTTCTGCGGGCTTGCGGCCGGGCCCTTTCGTCGAGTGTGTCTTGCTCAACGTACCGACATGCCACTTGCCGAAATGGCCAGTCGTGTACCCCTTGCTCTTCAGCAAGCGTGCCAGCGTGATTTCTTGCTTTGGCAAATGCCCCACATTGGCCGACCAAATGCCATAGCGGTAATAGTGGCGTCCGGTCAGGAACGTACCGCGCGTCGGCGAACAGACCGGACCGCCCGCGTAGAAATGGGTCAGCTTCACGCCGTCCCTGGCCATCTTGTCCAGATGTGGCGTCTTGATGATCTCATTGCCGTTGAAGCCGGTGTCGCCGTAGCCCAAGTCGTCGGCCATCATCAGGATGATGTTGGGGCGTTCGGTGTCGCCGCTCCAGCCGTCGACACTCCAGAGAGCAGCTGTCGCTAGAACCAGCAATCGCATCAGCTTTTGCGCGGGGGATCGCCCAACCATCGACGCGAAGACGACGCGCATCAAGACGATTCGCAAATCAAGTTTCATCGCGTTCTTCCTCTGAGAGTCCGAAGAGTTGATGTCGCCACGGTGCGGAATTGGATCACCTTTTTCCACCGACATTTTTCCACTTGCCTCCGGGCTTGAACGATGGATCGTCGTAGTCGGCACCGGAATGACTGACCTTGAAGCTTGCGAGATAGGCCTCGATTTCCCTGCTCATCAATTCGACGCGCTCGGGGTGAGCGGCCGCGACATCACGTTTCTCGCCCCAATCCTTGGAGAGATCGTAGAGCTCTCCTTGGGGCTGCACCATTTTGAAGTGTCCCTTGACCAAGGACACCTCGTTGCCGCGAATGAACGGAATCGACTTGTCGCGTTGATCCAGATTTCCCGCGATGATTGACAAGATGTCCTGCCCGTCGATCGGGCGTGTGTCGGGCATTTGGTAACCGGTCAGATTCTGAATGGTTGGAAAATAGTCGAGTGTGGAAAGTGGCGTTTCCACGACCTTGCCCGCGGTAAATTTTCCCGGCCAACAGGCCAGCGCGGGAACGCGCACTCCGCCGTCGTAGAGGTCGCGTTTTCGGCCGCGCAAACCCGCGGTCACGCCCTGCCGCCGTTTGGCAGGAGCTTTCCCTTCGGGGCCGTTGTCGGAGCAGAAAAAGATCAGCGTGTTTTCTGCGACGTCCAACTCCTTGAGCTTGGCGCGAATTCGACCGACCTGTTCGTCGAGCTCCGTGATGCAGCCGAAATAATGAGCCCCTTCGCCGTGGCCTTCGTACAGCTTCAGGTATTCCGGTCCGGCCTCGATGTCCTCGTGCGGCGCGTGAAACCAAACCACGGAGAAGAATGGCGTTCCGTCCGCGACCGCTTCTTCCATAAACGGAACGGCCTGATCCACCACCACACGCGCGGCCCCGCCGGCCAGTCGTGGATCCTCGGGCGCAAGCGCCTTTCCATCGTCATAAAACGGATTGTTTTTCGAGCGATTGCCCGTGCCGGGATTCCACAGGTTCACGGCAGATTCGGTGACGAACGATCGGTCGTAGTCGCGCTCCCACGGCGGCGCAAAATTTTGCTCCGGTTTGCGTCCCGCCCCTTTGGAGGAAATCACCTTGTCGAGCGTTCCGAGATGCCACTTTCCGAAGTGCCCCGTCGCGTAGCCCTGCCCCTTTAGCATTCGCGCAAGCGTGATCTCTTGCTTCGGCAGATGTCCGGCATTCGCAGTCCAGATCCCGTAGCGATGATGATGCCGGCCGGTCAGGCAGGTGCCGCGGGTTGGCGAGCAGACCGCGTTTCCGGCATAAAAATGAGTCAACTTCACACCATCCTTGGCCATCTGGTCCAAGTTTGGTGTTTTGATGATTTCATTGCCGTTGAAACCCGTGTCGCCATAGCCCATGTCATCAGCCATCATCAGGATGATGTTGGGACGCTCGGCTCCATGACAAACCAGGGCAGTCACGATCGAGAAAAGCACGCCAAACACGATTCGTTTCACAAAGTTCATTCCGTCTCGCCCTTCTGTCGTTTATTGTTGATCAGGTTTCTGGCGGCTTTGTGCGAGAGACGGATTGCCTCTTCTTCGCCACCCTCCCAGTGCCTGGAAATAATCCCCGCCACATGAGCATAGTCCGCATCCGAATCCTTCACCTCGGCGCGTGTCGCTTTCAACTGCTCCTTCAGCTGTGCGGCGATGTCGGTGTATTGGGGATCGCCGTAGAGGTTGTTCATTTCCAGGGGATCGCTCTTGACGTCGTAAAGTTCCCAAGCGGGAGGAGTCGGTGCCGCCCCTTTCCCCGGTTTTTCGTCCACACCGTAGAAGAAGATCAGCTTCCACTGCTTTGTGCGGATTCCGAAATGCGCCGGGTTATAGTGATGCTTCATATGCATCCAATAGCGATAGTAGGTCGCGTTTCGCTGGCGGCGAACGAAACGGTTGCAGAGGGCAACATCCCTGCAAGCAGGGTGAAAACCAACAACGAGAGTCTATTCCCTCGCCTCATTTGGTCAAAATCCTTAACGCGTACGCGAATTCGCACGGTTGTTGGGACGGAAGCGTCACGACCAATCCTTCGGAGGTTTGCCGCCACTGCAACGCGCCTTCGTGTCCGACCAGGTCGATCGATTTGATGTTCACGTCGGCACCTTCGGCGAGTGATTCGACCGTCAACACGCCATCTTCAGGCCAATCCAAAGCGATCGCGTAGAGCGTGTCGTCGTTTGTGGTGAAGCGGATGTCCTGCGACGTAAACTTCTGTCTCCAGTCCCACTGCTCTTTCTCTTCGCCTTTGTTGTTGCGTTTGAGCCCTCGTGTGACCGTTGGACCTTCGGCGTGAATCTTCCATGGTCGCGTTCCGTAGATGGCTTCACCGTTGACCTTCATCCAGCGGCCGATGCCACGCATGATCTCTTGCTCCTCCGGCGGGATCGAACCATCGCCCTTTGGCGTCAGCGACAACAGAAAGACGCCCCCCCGGCTGACCACGTCCACAATGCTGCGTACGTGATAGTCGGCGCCGTCTTTGTATTTCTTGCCGTTGACATAACTCCAAGGATACGCGATTGCGCGGTCGATCAAGAACCACGGGCCGACATCGGTCGGCATGTCGCGACCATTTTCGTAGCACTTCAGACCGACTGGGGCAGGGAAATTGAATTCACCACCATGCTTGTTGCAAATCGTTACCGGCTGGTCAACCGCTTTGGCTTGATTGAAGTAATGCGAGATGACATCCAAGACGACTGATTCCGGCGGGTGATTGCCTCGCATCGACGTTCGCAATCCGTCAAACCAGATCATGTCTGGTTTGTAGGTGTCCACGACTTCGGTGATCTTGGCCCTCCATTGATCGGTAAACTCTTCTGTCGTCCCCGTCCATTGATTCCAATACAGTTCCTTGTACTTCGGATCAAGGACGTCCCATGTCTTTCGCATTTGCTCAGTGACGTCCTTCTCCTTCATTCCACCGGTCGTGTACCCATAGCTGCGGCCGTGATGAAATGTCGCCAACAGCTTCATGTCGTCATGCTTCCGCACGGCGGCGGCGATTTCGCCATAGACGTCTCGCTTCGGGCCCATCTGGGCCGAATTCCAAGGATTGACGTTGCTATCCCACAGTGCGAATCCGTCATGATGAATCAGGCAGATGCCGCCGAATTTCGCACCGGCTTCGTGCATCAGGCCGACCCACTCGTCGGCGTCGAACTTGGGCGCCGTGAACATCGGAATGAAGTCCTTGTAGCCGAACTTTTCAAGTGGCCCATACTTTTCAGTGTGATACGTGAACACACCCTTCGCGTCTTTTCGAGAACCTTCGTAGAGATTCCGGACGTAGTCGGGGCCGCCATAGGCAGGCACGGAAAAGACACCCCAGTGCGTGTAGACGCCGAACTTCGCATCCTTGACCCATTCGGGGAGAGCGTTCGTCGAAAGCGAGTCCCACGTGGGCTTGTAGGGTTCATCCGCGATCGCACGCGTGCCGGCAAGGCCAGCGATGAGGGTCAGTAAAATGACGTAATGGTGGAGGCGTTTCATGTCTAGTGTTTTTGGATAACAAGTGTTACGAGTGATCTGCATCCTTAATGCAGCGACTTTTGCGCGACCACAATGCACGCAAAATCAACCAAGAGTTACGGCTGCTCTTGAGTGAACTCGGCGAACGAACCGGGCACGTTTCCGACTGCTTCTCGAAGCAACTGTTGCATCTCTCCAACACGTGTTTGCTGCGTGGGGTCATCGAACAGGTTGTTTCGTTCCAGCGGGTCAGCGGTGATGCTGTAAAACTGGTCGCGGTCGTAATAGTTGGGGTAAAACTCTTTGGCCGGACCTTCTGACCCACGTCCACCCGGTCGGTCGGCGAGGTGAGTGAACGGTTTGGACGGATTTGTTGGAAGCGAATCGGGCAACCGGAAGGCGAGATACTTCCAGCCATCCTTCAGCACGGCGCGAGTGGCACCGATTTCGAAGAACAGGTGATCGTGAATCTGCTGGTCGCTGCCTTTCAGGACCGAAACAAAGCTTTTGCCATCAGTCGCATGCTGCTTTGCTTTGGGTACGCCGCACAGTTCCATAATCGTTGGTGCGAAATCGATGTTGGAGAGATTGACCTTCGACTTTCGGCCTCCCTGAACGTATTTCGGGGACCAAACAAAACTGACTGACTTGATACCGCCTTCGTACAACGAACCTTTGCCACTTTCGACGCCGTGATCGTCAAAGAAAAAGACGATCGTGTTTTCCAGTGCACCAAGTGATTTGAGTTTTTCAAGGACCGCGCCAATTCCATCGTCGAGCCACAGGACATCGTTTGCGGTTGGCTGATCCGCCAGGCCTGCCTCTCTGACTCGCTGTGGAATCGTATTGCGAGCGGGTTGAACATCGAGCGGCTTTTCGAGCAAGCCGGCCGGAGTTGCCAATGGATCGCCGGTGTATTTTTTATAACGCGGTCCCGGACCGTGGTTCAAAGTAGTCGCCATGTAAAGAAAGAACGGTTGTTCCGTGTCCTTCCACTGGTCCAGGAAATCGATTGCGCCACCTGTGATCCAGTCCATGTTGTGGAATTCGAGAGCCTTGCACGTGTGACCGGGCAAGTTTCCGTGATACAGGCTTGCCGCGAAATCAAATCCGTTTGCTTGAAACGCTTCAACCAGCTTTCTCTGCTTGCCCGCATAGTAAGCCGCGACAGCGGGGCTATTTGGGTCAGCATCATCTGCGGGACCTTCGTTGCGGCCGACACCTTTCACTTCAATAACATGGTTCTTGCCAACAGCACCGGTGAGATACCCGGCCTGCTGCAAAGTCCGTGCAAGGTTAGGAGTTTGCGGATCGATGTGGCAGTTCCAAGTAATATTGACTTGCCCGTTGCTGTTGACCGTCTTTTCAAAATTCGCTGAGCGACTGGCGTAGGTACCAGTCAAGGCGGTGAATCTTGACGGAGTGCAGACCGGGCTCGTCACATATTGGTATGGAAAGACAACGCCTTCGGACGCAAGACGATCGAGGTTGGGACTGAGATTACGAGGCTTGCCTTCCTCGTCGCGTCCCTCCACAAGGAAGTTGAATTCCCGACGCTCCTGATCATCGCTGATGATGAACAGCACGTTCGGACGCTTCGTTGGGGCGACGTCGACGGCGTGCAACGCGGTCGGCAATGCCACGAGCATCGGGAACAATGTGAATAGAGTTTTCATTACGGTCGGTCGGTCTCGTTGTAAATGCGATCGTCGGGAAGGTTCTCGGTTACCTGGCCTTAATCGGCCTTTTTCTTGTCTTGGTTCCCGAATCGCTTGCGCGTGCCGGCGGTGTCAGGCCGTCATCGGGTTGGTTCCACATCCGATAGGGGTCGTCGTGCCGCCGCATTTCGGCCAGCAGCAACGCCTCCATTTCGGCCAGTTTCACTGCGAAGCGAGGGTCGTCCGCGAGGTTGGTTTGAGACTCAGATGGCTTGATGCCTGAGACTGCCATGACATTGGGATCGTGGTGTTGCTGAAGAAACTCGTGCGGGTTCTCCGCCAAGTTGAACAACTGAGTTTCTCGTAGATTCTCTTTTGAGGACTCGTACTTGATCAGTTTCCAGTCACCTTGTTTGACGCAGCGCATGCCCGGTTTAGCTCCGCCGCAGTAAACGCCGTACAGGACGTCTCGCACCGAGTCGCTGTTGCCTTCCAAAAGTGGCTTGAAACTCGTGCCCTCAGTGGTCGGTGGTGAATCGATCCCGGCCAGATCGCACAGTGTCGGCAGCACATCGAGCAGATAGATATTGCCTGTCACATGCGAATTCGAAGGGATACCGGGTCCCTTGGCGATAAAGGGAACACGCCAGGTGTGTTCATAGAGATTCTGCTTTCCCTGCAATCCGTGACGTCCGATCGCCATCCCGTGATCCGCGGTATAGAAGATATAGGTGTTGTCCAGCTCTCCCATCGCCTCAAGTTTTTCAAGCACGCGCCCGATTTGGATGTCGATGTTTTCGCTGCACGCGAACTCTCGCCCCAGTTCATTTCGGATGGTCCGCGGGTCACGTTTGTTCCACACACCACTCACGTTCACTTCGTCTCGCACGGTCATGTGCGTGTTGTCGAACGGGTGGCCCGGCAGGTAGTTGGGCGGTAACGGCGGTTGCCGAGAATCGGCGGGCGGAAGGACGCTCTTGTCGGTGTGGTTCACCGCACCGTACTTGGCCAAGAGTTCCGGTTTGCCGTCGCGCACGTCGTGGGGATGTGAGAAACCGAAGTAGATCAGAAACGGATCCGCGTCCTTGGACGCTTCTCGTTCTTTGAGGTAGTCGAGCACCTGCTCAGCGTGCCATGCACTGCCTGTTTCGTCGGTTCCTCCCCGCCGGGTCTTATCACTACGGACCGCAAACAGCTTATTGGCCGCTTCGAAGGAGTTGCCGTTCTTACAGGTCCGCACCGTGTCGTAGCCGCCACGATTGAAGACCGCCGGCAGCGTGAACGCCGCCAAATCAGGAGGTACCAACACGGGGTTCGTGATGTGCGGGTTGTTGACTCGCCCCGGTTTGTTGGGGATGTGCCAGAGAGTGCGACCCGACATGACCATATGCCTTGACGGCGTACAGACACCGCCCGTCCAGGCACCCATATGATGCGCGGCGTCGAACACCATTCCACCGGCTGCCAGGGCGTCGAGATGGGGAGTCTGCAGCGTCGAATCGGGGTTGTAGACCTTGAGATCAAACGGCGACTGATCGTCGGCGATGATGAACAGAATGTTTGGGCGATTCTCTGCGGCCGATGCGTCTTGAGTGAGACCTTGCGCCGCGAGCGACAACAGGATCAGTAAGAATGCAAACTTCATCGATGGATTGAGTTGTATTAGGGGCATGGTTGAACGCGTGATGGCCTGACTGGGAGCTTGCATTACTTTTTGGGAAGATGGATCTTCAAGCAATACGCGAAATCGCACGGTTTTTCTTTCGGCATCTTGATTCGCAATCCGTCAGGATGGGATTCCCATTGGACGTCGCCTTCATGGCCGAGCAGTTCGACAGATTGAATCTCGCCGATCCGCGTATTCCCAGGAGAAAGAAACGCAAATTCGACATGCGGCCTGTTCTTGGGCGGCCAGTCAAGGAGAAACGCATAGAGGTATTCACCCTTTGTCGTGTATCGAACATCGCGCCAGGTAAACGGTGACTCGACCACAAAGTGTGGGATCTCGTTCGTCTTGCCCTCGCCAAACACGTACCACGGTCGAGTGCCATAGATTCCCTCGCCGTTGATTCTCAGCCAGTCCCCCATGTCCTCAAGAATCTGTGTAGCCTGTGCATCGAGTGTCCCGTCAGCCCGGATGGGAATGTTCAACAACAAGTTTCCGTTCTTGCTGACGATGTCGATCAGTTTGTCGGTTTGTGTGTCAGCTGTCGTGTAGGGACTCGATTTGTTGTAGCCCCACGAACCGATGGAATCATCCGTTTGCCAGGGCTCGGCGAGGATGTGACTGGCTTTCCCACGTTCGTAGTCGAGCGTGGTCATTCCGTCCGCATACAGTCCCTGCCAGGGGCGTTCTTTGACGCACATCACACCCTCCGGACGCCGATTGTAAAAGTCCGCGATCACATCCATGCCTGTCTGCCCCTGATCGGCTCCACGAAACGGTACGGAGCAATCGAAGTACAGATGATCCGGCTGGTAGTCGTCGACGAGCTGTTTGATTCGACGAGCCCAGTCCTCGCGCCATTGTTTCGGCGGGTCCAGCGCGGCGCGAGGGTGAGTGCTCTGTCCATCGTTACTTGGATAGAGGCCCTTTGCTTTGCCCTGCGCCCCGTCGTAGGGAACGCCCTTCATCGGCCCATCGGAATCCGATTGGTTGGCAACATTCAGCCAGCTATAGCTTCGCGAAAGATGGGTCGTGACACCGAACCGCAACCCGGCCTTGATCGTGGAATCACGCCACATTCCGATCAAATCTTTCTTCGGTCCTTTGTTGACCGAGTTCCACTCATGGTGCTTGGAGTCCCAAAGGTCAAAGTTGTCGTGGTGAACCGCACAGGGCGAAAAATACTTTGCACCTGCACGCTTAAAGAGCGCCAGCAGGGCATCCGGATCAAAGTTTTCGGCCTTCCAAAGGGGGATGAAATCTTTGTAACCAAACTTTGACGGATGGCCGTAGTGCTTCACATGATATTCGTAGTCTTCGCCGCCCTCCTCGTACAAACGCCTGGCGTACCACTCGCCACGCTCGGCGACCGAGTAGGCGCCCCAGTGCAAGTAGATTCCGAATTTGGCATCGCGAAACCATTCAGGACACTCGTACTGTTGCAGCGATTCAACGCTGGGATCGTACGTTGCCTGGCCCTGTGCGGCCGCAATTTGTGCAAAAGCGATCCAGCACGTTGAAACGAGCGTGGCTGCGAGCAATCGATTTGCGATCATGTTAGCCAGTTCAATTTGTAGGGTGAGGGGAATTAAAAGTTCGATCTAATCCGAGGACTGATTTTGACATTCATGCTCGGTGTTTTCAAAGGAGCGAGGACTTTGAACTCATTCGGATTGATCGCTCCACGTCGGGCTGGAGTCATCAACAATCACACGGATCTGGTCCAGCGCGGTTCCGGCCGCCAGATTCAGGATTAGTGTCCGTTTGTCCGCGGCGAGAATCACGGAGTCTCGATCTGGCTTTTCCAGAGGAACGCTTTGAGGAGGTTCGATGCCGCGACGATCCTGCCCGTAGACGCCTTCAGGGTGCCCCAAAACCGCGTCCGACTCAGCCAGTTTCTTCGTTCTCGCGATCAATCCCAGAATCGGCTGATCAAAGGTGATTTGCCCCATGGCCATCGCACGTCCGCGGCCGATCGGATTGAGCTGCAGCAAGTAGCTCCGCACCGGATTCATCGTGGAGAGCGATTGGGGTGGTTCATCGCGAAGCCGGCGGTATTCTCCCGGCTCCAAGACGTCGACACGCAACGCAGCGTCCAGGAGTACTCCTCGCCGTTCCGGAAACACGACAATGTGCTCGCTGTCTTCATAACGACCTGGGACGAACCCTGGGTCGGGCGAGACGAACTTCATCACTCCGGTCGTTTGCAACACCCCGGAGTTAATCGGCCAGGCTCTCTCGAATGGGCCGGTTTCGAAATCGACCGGCTCAATCGTCGATGACGTTCGGGTGGCACGGACGGCTTGGCCCTGGACGATGCGCTGTGCCAGGACGTGGCCAGATTCCTCCGCCTGCGGATTCACCTCGACTTCGCCTTCGAACACCGAGACGTTCGTCAGGCCATCGTTGCCGACAGAAACTCCAAAGGCTGTTCCAAGATCCAACACCTGCAGGGCAGGCGTCTCGATGCGAAACCCGATCGCTGATTCCGGAACGTGGGCTGTCAGGATTCCGCTGTGTAGCCGAGCCTGATCACCGCTGATGACCTCAAATTGCGACGGGCCCTGCAACGTCACCGAGGCACCGTTGGCGAAATTCAAATTCGCCAGTCCGGCGTCCAACTGTAGGATTCCGGTTCCAATGACCTCACCTTCTTGTCGTTGACTTGCCCATCGCGCGCCTGACTGATGCACAATCCGGGCAATGCTTGACGTTGTGGTCGCACCGTCTGGATCATCGAAGCCGAAGAATACAAATGCCAGCGTTGCGGCTGTCGCCAGTGCGGCGGCAATCAACCCATAACTCGGCCTCGCCTGCCAGCGAGATTCACGACCGGCCGCAGCGGCGTCATGCAAATCCAACTCATCCGCCTTTTGCACGGTACTCAACGCTTCGTGTTGAATGCCGCGACGCTTCAACGACCTCCTCAGATCGGTATGCAATTCGGCGCGCCGAGCGAGCGACTGTACGTGTTCGCGGTCGAGCTCCAGCCAGTTCACAACGCTTTGATGCTCCTCCGGGGAAATATCGCCGTCGAGGAATCGATCGAGCAGCTCATCATTCACACTCATCGCTCGGCCTCCATCGCGAGTCGTCGATGGATGCATTCAGTCAGCGCACCACGAACCCGCGTAAGCAGAACGCGAACCGAACCAGCCGTCGAATTCGTTGCGGTCGCAATTTGGCTGGCTGGCATTTCCTCGAGATAGCGGAGGTCGAGCAAGTGACGAGATCGCTCCGGCAGATGTTCCAGGCACTGTTCCAGCGCTTCGCGTCGCTCATGTCGTTCAGTGGATTGCTCCGTAATGGCCTGGCCAAGCTGGTCGAGAAGCTCGTCGGAGAACACCAAATGGTCACATCTGCTGCGCCGATAGAAATCGATCACCCGCGACTTGGCAATCCAAAGCGCCCAGGACACGAAAGGACGGTCGGGGTCGTACTGCTCAAATCTCCGGGCCAGTTCCTGGGCGATCTGCTGAACCACGTCCTCGGCATCATGAAATCCGGAGACAGACGCGAATACGTACGCCGACACCGATGGCTCGGCCTGAAGCCATAGGTTCGTAAACTGTTGTCTTGATTCGCTTTCGCGTGATTCTCGGTGCACTCGCTGACCTCCTTTGGGTAGTATGCCGCGTGGCCCCCATGAATCGTTAACAACATAATCGCATCTTGGCTAATAATTGATGCCACCGTAGGCTGGCTACACTTCAGCAAGAGCACTAGCCCGGATTATTCACGACGTTTGAACAGAAAGAGCCTTTGAAGCGTCCAAGTTGGTATCTGACATCAACTTACAACGCCAACAAAGGCTCAGTTCTATGATACGCGATGCACAGCCAGCTTTGTTCGATTTTTTCCCTCGACTTGGCATTGAAATTCTGCAAGTCGACGAACAGGTTAGCTCCGATGGAGGACTGGTTGTTTTCCGACAACTCGACCAAAAACTAAGACTGACCGAAACCTTTACGCAGCAGATCGAAGATGGACGCAGTGATCCCGATCAATCGCTGCTGAGCGTCGTTCGCCAGCGTGTCTTCGGTATTCTCGCCGGCTACGAAGACCAGAACGATCACGACACGCTCCGCAGCGATCCCGTCTTCAAGCTCCTCGCTGATCGCAAGCCAGATGATCGCGACTTGGCCAGCCAGCCAACCATCTCTCGTGTCGAAAACGCGGTCACCCCCGCTGATCTGCTGCGGCTAGAAGATTGGTTCATCGACCGATTCGTCGAATCATTCGACGAGCGTCCAAACCGAATCACCCTGGACATCGACACCTTTGCCGACTCAGCGCACGGCGATCAACAGCTCACGTTTTTCAACAACTTCTACAAGAAGAATATTTATCAAGTTCGCGTGATCACGTGCGCCCAAAACGATCAGGTTGTCTTGCCGGTACTCTTGCACGGAACAGCGCACGTATCGCTTGGTGCGGCCGATGACTTGACTCGCGTGATCAATGCGTTGCGAAAGAAATTTCCGGATATCGAAATCCACGTCCGCGCCGATGCCGGATTCGCCGTTCCCGATCTCTACGAAGTACTTGAATCTCTTCTTGGGGTGACGTACAGCATCGGCTACCAAATGAACAAGTTGATGCGGGAAAAATGCGAAGAATTGATGAGTTTGACGCTGCAGCAATTTGAAGAATCGGGACAGCCAACGAAGAACTATATGTATCTAAGGCATCAGGCGCGAGGGTGGTCCCACGCACGTGATCTCGTCATCAAATGCGAAGCCAATGACCAAGGAACCAATCGCCGAATCGTGGTCACCAATCGTCCCGGAGCCAGCCAATATCCTGATGGCACTTACCAGGAATATGGTGATCGAGGAGAGAGCGAAAATCGCAATAAAGAATTGACGGTTGACTTGAATGCTGATCGCTTGAGTGACCATCGTTACATGGCAAATTTGTTTCGCATCATGATGCATTCTTTATCGTGTAATCTATTGGCGCGTCTCCGCGGAGTGGCCGCTGATCCACCGCCGGAACTCGGTCCAGATGTTGACGGGATCCCGCTGGAAGCGGGAAGCGAAAATCGCAAGCAGACCGCTCGCAACAGACGTCGTCGCAGCGACCCGTTGGGACGCGGTCGAGCGATGACATGGCGGACGCTGGTGATCAAGGTTGCCGCTCGCGTCGAGGCGACAACGCGTCGCGTGCGTCTCTTCATTCCGTCGAGCTGGCCCCATGCCCGTTTTCTTTTCAAGGTGAGCCGTTCTCTTGCGGCATTCTCACCGAGCGGCTAACCGCACCCATCGCGAAACAAACGCAACGCCCAATCGACACGATTATCGCCGGGGGAAGGGGGCCTTCTGCGCGGACGGAAATTTTCGGGTCAAGAATCTCAATTTCAAGCAATTTGCCCATCACCGATGAGGGGACGTGAATAATCCGGGCTAGGCACGCCACATTGGCACCCTGCCCCGGGGATCTATAGGGTGGATTATCAGCCCTTAGCCGCTCGTCACACAACAAGTCTACCTGCGGGCGGTTGCATCGGCCGAAGCGAGTTCGCAAACACGTCAACTCGCGTCGGTGAACACACCGATGCAGATCGAGCAAACTCGCTTCGGTCTCCGACACCGACCGCAGTTTGGTCGATTCGTTCGATGCTGAAGTTGGTCCAACCGAATGCACAAAGGAGACGTGGAAAGCCGCGTCGGTGAAGCGATCGAATGAAGAACGGGAGTCATAATTGAATAGGGAGTCAGAGGCTTAGGTCCATCACTAGTGTGGCAGATCTTGCCCTTGGTATCTCTTGGGCAACTGATTTTTTTGCCTCGCCTGCTTCCTGGTTTCCCTTCTTTTCTGTTTATCAGTCAGCTTTGAGGGTTCCGGCTTTTCCGTCGGCTCGGCCCGCTTCGGTCGTTCGGGTTTTCCTTTTTTGGCCCTCTTGGCGTTCTTGGGATCTACCGTTGAGAACGCATCATTGAGCATCTCCATCTCGGCTCTCAGCTGTGCGTGCATCTCCCGGAGTTTCTTAGTGTACTCAGGGTTGTCGGCGAGATTGTTCAACTCCCACGGATCATTCTTGGTGTTATAAAGTTCAAACTCAGGATGCTTCACCACACGGTCGATTTTTGCCTGAGCTGTAGGATCCGTTTGTGCTTTCTCCAGCCAGGTACTCCATGCTTTGGCAAAGGTCTTACCGCTGTTGGGCTTCATCAAGACATCGAGGTAGTAGTCTACCTCTCGTTCAGGATTCCAAACCAGTTTGAACTCCTTGTTGCGAATGGCTCTTTGCGTATAACCGCCCGCTTGATGGACCAGGTATGCATGGTCGCGATGATGAGAGGTTTCTCCTTGCAACACGGATAACAAACTCTTACCGTCAATCGCAGGAGCCTCTCCTCCGGCAATGTCCACCAACGTAGGAGCGATGTCACAATACATAGCAACTGCGTCGGTGACGGCCGGCTCGATTTTCCCCGGCCAACGCACCAGGCAGAGCGCCCGAGTTCCGTAGTCATAGATCGACCATTTGCCGTTCGGCAAGGCGGTTCCCTGTTCACTCAAAAAGATCAACACCGTGTTGTCGGACAGCTTCATGTCGTCCAGCAACTTCATGGTGGCGCCAACCTGATCGTCGAGAACTTCCACCTCAGCCGCGTGTATCGCCAATGCCTCACGCGTCATCGGAGTATCCACCATGTGGGGCGGAACGACGATCTGATCCAGGGGAAAATTGGACGGATCACCAACGGTCCATGGGTGATGGGCATTCACAGATGCAACCACCACGCAGAATGGTTGATTCTCTGATTGAGATGTTTCCATGAACTGTTTCACCCCACTCATTTCCCAAGCAGGGGCGCTATGATTCCCGTTGCTTTCGAAGCCGGGAATCTTATGGAAATCCGATACGTCGAAATGGGTCTTCCCGGTCAGTCCGACCTTGTAGCCTAAATCTCCCAGGTAGTTCGCGATGTTTTGATAGTCTCCCCTGGGTTTACTGCCATTGCTGTAAACACCACTGGTCGGTGGCAGCAATCCTGTATAGAGCTCGTGCCGCGTAGGGGCACACTGTGCGGAGGAGCATGAGAAATTCGTAAAACGAACCGCCTGGCCAGCAAGCTTGTCGATATTCGGCGTCCGGGTAAACAAGCCCCCATCAACACAGCCAAAACTGGACCAGCTGACGTCGTCCCCCAGCACGATGACAAAGTTGGGCCTGTCGCCTGCTTGAGGATCTGCCGCTTCGGCCCGCAATGGAGCGACGAAGAAAACAGCGAGTAGTAACCAATTAGCTTTCATCTTTTCTTCTCGCGATTCTTCTTGGAAGACTCTTTCTCTCTCGTCTTCAAATAGGCGGCTTGGCCGGCGTCGAACGGCGCCTCCAGCGAGTGTTGATCGAGATCCTTTTGGAAGGCCTCGATCGCGGCTTCAAGCTCCTGCACGACCTCCGGATGTTCCGCCGCAACATCTTTTGTTTCTCCAATTTCCGACTGAAGATCGTAGAGTGCGGGGTTGCCTCTGCTGGTCAGTTTAAAGCGGCTATTGCGCGCACCGGTTATTTTGGGGAGATTGCCCGCATAGTAGATGTACGGATGCGGCGACTTTGCCTCGTGAAGACACTGCATGATCGGGAAGATATTCTTGCCGTCGATCTTTTGAGGGGTCTTCGGCTCATTCCCTGCAAGCGCAGCAAAGGTAGGCAGAATGTCCATCAGTGATGCCATTTCCCCGGTCTCGTTTCCTTCCGGCAAGGTTCCTGGCCAGCTGACGACGAACGGTACGCGAACACCTCCTTCCTCGCTGCTACCCTTCCAACCTTTGAGCGGCAGGTTCGACCCTTTCTCTACATTGCCGTTTCGGTCAGGCTTTGAATCCGCCCCATTGTCCGAGGTAAAAGCGACAATCGTCTTTTTCTCGAGGCCGTTTTCTTTGAGCGCTTGGAGGACTTCGCCTACCGACCAGTCAATCTCCTCGATCATATCCCCGTAGAGACCATGGGCACTCCTGCCCCGGAACGAGGCATCCACAGTGAAAGGGTGATGTGGTGTGTTGTGAGCAATGTAGAGAAAGAACGGCTTGCCCTTGTTCTCTTTGATGAACTCGACCGACTCGAGAGTGTAACGCTTGGTCAGTTGCGTGATGTCCGTCGGCCACTCAATCACTCGAGCATCTCGCATCAGGACCGTTGAACGTCCGTGAGTCCCCTTGTCGGCATCGGCTTGATAATCCTCCATCGTCAAACCTCCGCCCGGTTTAAAGCCGTCGGCAACCGGCAACCCATGATTCATCGCATCGCCGTGGTTGGTTCCCGGAACTCCAAAGTAGGAGTCAAAGCCCTGATCTGTCGGTAGATATCCGAGCGCATGCCCCAAGTGCCACTTTCCAATCAGAGCACTGGTGTACCCTTTCTCCTTCAGCACTTCCGGAATGGTGACGGTCTCCTTGCACATGCCAACACTGGAGTGGGGATAGACGATCGAACCTATACCCACCCGAAAGTTGTAGGCACCACTCATCAGCGATGCCCGGGCCGGAGAACATTTCTGCCGCGCATAGAAGTCGGTAAAACGCACGCCACGGGCAGCCAGCGCGTCGATGTTTGGCGTCTTGATGGTCGGGTGTCCATAGCAGCCCAGATCGCCGTATCCCTGATCATCAGTCATGATGAACACAAAATTCGGCAACTCCTTGGCATGGCCGTGAGTGCACCAGGCAACTGCGGGCAGGCTCAGAAGAAACAGCGTGAAAAGAAATCTCATGGGATTACTTGCCCGATTCGTTTTTCTTCTTTGACTTGGCTTCTATGCGAGCCTTTCGGCGCGCTTCGCGTGTCGCTTTCTTGTCCGCTTTGTCGTCGGGAACCGGTTCGTCGGTAACTCCCAGGTTTTTTCTCAACGCTGCTGGTACGTTTATCTTTTTGCCCTGGATTTCGATTTGTTTAACGATCTCGATCTGCTTGTCGATCTGGCCCGGTTCGGCGGCGTTCCCTCCAGGAATGAACTCTCCGAAAGGACGACCAATGACTTCGAGGTCGTGCTGCATGAGATCTCGCATCTCTTCGATGCGATTGGCATGAGCCTTCTCATAAGCCAGGTTCTTCATCTCCTTCGGGTCGCTCTTCAGGTTGTAGAGTTGATCTTCGTCGAAGAACCCTGGGCGATCTGCGCCTCTAATTCCGATGCCCAAACGCCCGATGTAGGACATGGCTTTAGGTAAGTTCTGCGGCGAGGCTTTCTTGATCGCAGCGATCTGTTCTTTGGTGTGGCGAACGGCAATGTAGGACCAATCCTTCGTGACCGTTGCCCGCGCCGCTCCCATTTCGAGATAAAGATGGTTCCGCCAGTCTTTGGCTTTTCCGTATTCGAAAAGCGGGGTGAGGCTCTGTCCATCGACTCGGTAAGCTTCCGGTTTCTCCGCTTTACCCAGTTCGAAGAAGGTGGGAACAAGGTCGATATTCTGGACGAGTTCTTCGCATACCTGACCTGCGGCGATTCCCTTTGGCCAACGCATGATCATTGGCACTTGACAACCACCGTGTGAAAAGACGGATGCTTTGCCATCGCGACCGTGATCCGGCGCGAAAATCACCAGCGTGTTGTCATCGATTTCGAGTTCCTTGAGCTTCCGGAGAATCGCCCCGAGCGAATCGTCGATCCACGCTTCGCCAGCCACTTGGCTATCAGGATCGAAACCTTTTTCAGCGATTGTCTTGAGAAGCTCGTCGCGCGGCGTCATGACTTCGGGAAGACTCTCAACTTCCCCCTCGCCGGTTACAAGCGGGTAATCCATGGAGTTCCGCCAGGACCGATCCGGCCCGTGCAGCAGGGTGCTGCAAAGATGAAGGTAAAAGGGGCCGTCCTTGTTCTCTTCAATGAATTCCAGAGCTGCCACCGTCGTCCACTCTGGGTTGTGCATCGAATAGGGAGAATGCAAGTTTTCCGGGTAGACGTTCTTCGCCCACGAAAAGCCGAGCGTCTTGAGATACCGACGCATCCAGCGTTCGTTGTGTTGGAACTGGGCGGAGGTTTTCGGCCCAGGCTTGGCGTCTCTGGGAATATTGATCCACCCGTCCTTGCCTTTGTAAAACTCTGGAAAATCCAACTTGGAACCAAGGTGGAATTTCCCGACAAATCCGGTTGTGTAACCGGCTTCACGGAGAACATTTCCAACGTTCATGTTGTCGCGTTCCAGTGCGACATTGAAGTTAGGAAGCCCCTGATTCTCTTTGCCACCGACCGCATCGAGGTAGAGCTCGCTGTGCGAGTTACCAGCGAACCGACCGGTCAGGAAGCTGTATCGAGAAGGCGTACAAACCGAGCTGCTGGCGTAAGCGCGGGTGAACTTCATCCCTTCCTCTGCCATGCGGTCGAGATTGGGAGTGTAGGTATCGCCCCCAAACGCGGCGACGCTCGATGGGTTCTGATCGTCGATCAGGAACATGATGATGTTCGGACGCTCCGCCTGAGCAACGGTGGCAACCATCGCCGACAAGAAGAAGATCGAAATTGAAATTAAGGTTTTCATGGTGAGGTTTTTGGATATCAGGATGTGTGGTGGACCGCGCTTCCTACAGGGCGGATCATTTGGATGATTCGGGAGTTTGGCTGTCCTGCTTTGCTTCGCGTGCTTTGATGCGTTCGGCTTTCGCTTGTTCGCGTGCTGCTTTCTTTTCTTCTTTCGTCATGTTCTTGGCTGGCGCGTTTTTGGCGAGTGCTCCGGCATTCGGGGTCCAGCGTTTGCCCTGCTTGCTCATCGGGTCCGCCATTTCGTCGAGCCATGTGTTGTATTTGGTCGTGAGCTGGGAAACGACTTTCGGGTGCTTGGCAGCGAGGTCTGTCGTTTCGCTGAGATCCTTTTCAAGATTGAAGAGCTCAATACGTTTCTTCTCGGCGACCAGCTTCCAATTCCCGCTGCGAATGGCCCACTTTCCATTGGCGCCCGCAGAACTCCAGTACAGTTCGTCGTGGAGTTTGTCGGTTTCACCCTTGAGGGCGGGCAGGATGCTCTTGCCGTCCAGAGGCTTGTCCTTTGGCATGGGAAGCCCAGCCGCGTCGAGAGCCGTGGCAAACAGATCAGTCGACCACATAGGAACGTCGCACTTCTTCCCGCCTTCCAGTTGAGCCGGCCACGAGACAATGAAGGGGACATGAATGCCGCCTTCGTAGTCCGTCTGCTTGAAGCCACGAAGCGGTGCATTGTTGGCGTGCATGGCGCCGCTGCCGCCATTGTCCGTCAGCAAGATCAGCAGAGTATTATCAAAGATGTCGTGTTTCTTCAGCGAACTGACAATCTCCCCGACTCCCATATCGAGGTGCTTGATCATTGCCATCAGAATGTCACGCGTTTCGTCTCCCGTGACTTTCTTGATGTCTTCTTCCGGTGCCTCCGGTGGTGCATGCACGGCGTTGTAGGCGACATAGAGAAAGAAAGGCTCTTCCTTGTGACGGTTGATAAAATCGACCGCTTCCTCGGTGATTCGAGTGGTGAGATAGCCTTCTTCTTTGATGGGTTCGAGACCACGATAAATGGGGTGATCCATGTCGGAGTGGTCAAAGTAGGGATGTGCCCCACGTCCCATGAAGCCATAGAACTCATCAAACCCTCGATTCATGGCGTGGTATTCTTCAGTGAGTCCTAGATGCCACTTGCCCAGTGCGCCAGAGACGTAACCGGCTGGCTTCAGTCGCTGAGGAATGAACACCTCATCAAGTGGGACGCCGGAGCCTCCTTCGCCCGCTGTATAGATTCCGAATCGCTGCTGATAGCGACCCGTCATGAGTCCGGCGCGAGTCGGCGAACAGACGTGACCGCTGGTATAGCCGTGAGTGCAGATGGTGGACGAATGCGCGAGGGCATCGATATTCGGTGTGCTGACTTCTGGCGGAGAGTGCGGGTTGTAGCTGACATCGGCATAGCCCTGGTCATCGGTGAGAATGATAACAATGTTCGGTTTCTCGTCCGCCAAGGCGATGGAGGACAGTCCGACCAAACTGAGGGTCAGTGTTTTCAGTGCGTCTCGAAGTCTCATGGTTATCATTCAGGTCTGTTCAAGGTTTAGATGGATGGGGTGAGCTGAAACAGGTTTTCAATCTGTTCGCTGGTCAGAGCTGATCCGAAGAAGGCAAGTTCATCGATCCGTCCGTGCCAGAAGCCCGATCTTTGACGTCGTTTCTTGACGCCTGAATCTTTTGGGATTCCCCCGATGCTGAGAGGGTTGTGCGATTGTGCTTGAAACCCATTTAAGGACTGGGAGGAAACGAGGGCTCCGTTTCTGTAGAGCCGCAACTCTTCCGTCGTCTTGACGACAGCAACATGCGTCCAGTCTTCGAGAGGTAAAGGTGACGAATCCACGATCTGTAGAGTCCGCATTGCATTGGCGATGGTGAGGCCCAGATGCCCATGATCGCCCACAAACCCAAAGCGAAGTGTTTCTTCGCCCGAGAGATTCATGTCGGAGACGAGAACCGCCTTCCTTGGTAATGTCTGGGTGCGGATCCAAGACATGATAGTGAACTCGGTTGTTGGGAGTTCGAGGGCAGAGGAGATGTGCGCATACCCTCCCGCCTTAGGCCCACCCAGACGAAGCGATGAACCGATACGGCCCGGAGCGAATGGTTGGCGCCGCGTATCGCCTTTCACGACGGAGGCCGTATTTCCATGACCTCTGGCAGCATCCTTCAAGGTATGCCCGTCGTCCATGACCCCCATGCGATAGTAAGCGAGCGGCAGGAGCTCACGAACTTGTCCACTATAGGTTGGCTCCGGCTCATCGAGACTTCTGAGGAATCTCTGATCGTCGACGGAGATGCCGAGAGGGATGAGAGTCGAGTGATCGATGCGAGTCGCCTGATTCGTGACCAGACGAACGGGAGCGATCGCGGTATCCTGCTGCTTGGGTTGGACTTCCACTTCCCCTTTGAACACGTGGACTTCAGTGCTGCGCTGGCCCACGACTTCGATGGCGAATTCTGTGCCGTAATCAACCACTTCGGCATCGGGCGTTTCCACGGTGAAGCCGACACCTTCCGGAGTGACATTGGCCGCCAGACGTCCTTCATTCAAGATCATGAACTCAGGGCCATGAATCTCGAAAGAAGCCGGTGATTCGATGACCACTTCGACACCTGATTCAAAGGTGATCTGCGCAATGCCTTCGTCGAGTTGGTAACTGCCGATTCGTACGGGGCTGCCAGTGTTGAATTCAGACGAAGCGCCGGACAGTTCCAGGCTGGCGGCCACGCTGCGCGTCAAAGAAGCGACCGTTTCGCCTGGTTTCATTTTGGATGGTGCGTCCCATGGTGACCACAGGATCACTCCGGCCAGCACCAGTGCAGCGGCCACGGCCAGTGGTTTCCAAGAGCCGAAGGAAACGGAGGGAGGTGCGGGCGTGTCGGAAGGATCCAGCAACTGAAGATCCACCAACAGACCGTGTTCCCATGCCAACATGGTGTGAATCTGGCAGTATTCGAGGTACTGCTGCTTCGCCTCCGGATGCTGGCGAATCACCTCCGCCAAACGATGACTTTGTTCCGACGAAAGCTCGCCCTCCGTAATTTCCATGAGGAGAGACTCCAGTTCTTTATTCTCTTGCTCTGTCATACAGCTTCCTCCGGGCGCTGACCTTTGACGCATTCGATTAAAGCGGCACGCGCTCTGAAAAGGGCCTGCTTGATTGAGTTCTCCGACTGACCGCTTTGAGCGGCGATGGATTTCAGAGTGGCACCTTCGGTGTATCGACGGCGGATGAGTTCCTGGTACCGCTGGGTTAGTTTCTCGATGCAGTCGCCCAGACGTCGTTGTCTTTCTCCCTGCCACTCGCACTGCTGCTCCGCCTCTTCAGCGATGCCTTGAAGAAGGTCATCGTCGAAGACAAGGCGATCCCGGGTGAGTCTGCGGCGGTGAGCCATGACCTGGAAGTAGGCAACTTTGAGCATCCAGGCACCGAAATTAGTGCCGGGTTTGAAGTCATGCGCCTTACGCCAAAGAACGGCATTGGTCTCCTGCACGACATCCTCCGCCTGACTGCGGTTGCCAAGAAGCGACATTACATAGGCGTATAGTCGGCTCTGATGGCTGGTCAGAAGCTGAACGAATTCGAAGGATGGTTCTGGTCGTTTTCCGGGCATGTATTTCCGTTCGTTTTCCGGGCATCAATTCCGGCTGGTCAGGAAGGATATAGCGCGGGAGTATGGATTGGTTACGGTGGAGAGCAAAAAAGAAGGCCGGCAATTATTCCGGTGCAAACGCATTTTCTCGCTCGCATACGTTTCATACATCAAATCGTGCATTCATCCTGCAAGTCGGGTACTGAGCGCCCCTACTCTGAGCCTTGCCTCTAAGAGGCGGAAGGTAAGGGCGGCATGTCCACCCCAAAGGACGTGAGCCAAAAGGAGATGAGGCGAATCTCAACGCCTTTCTTTCCGCATTCCGTGCAGCGACCGATGCCGCGAACGCGCTTTTCGAAGTGCTGTCGGTTGCATCGGCCGCTAGCTTGAAGCCCACGGCAAAACTCGCAGAGGTGTCTCACGACCGAGGACACTGAAGCGCCCAACGGAGATTGCTTCGTGCGTTCGAGATGGTCCAACCTACTGCACGAAACGAGAACGCGAATTGCACGAGGTCGTTTTCACCGAAGCAGCGAAAGCTAAGGCTGTCCATAACCCCGCATTCGCTGATCCGAATCCCATTCCCGCAACTTGAACCCCACGGTAGCGAGATAAAGCGACCGCGGGGTTTTGCTTTGCGCTGGGGGAGAGACGGGGTGGTCAATCTCCAGGATCCGCAAGGGTTTGCGACGGTTCGTTGACGAATGGGGGCTCTCTTCCGTCACCGCGCGCGACCCGCTCCATTCACACGCCTTGCCCTCCGACGCCTCGATTCTGCCCCAAACTCTCGGCCGTCTCTCAGTCTCACCGGCCCTGGGTTAAGAGGTGTTGGCTTCGCTCTTTCGGTCCCACCCCCCCAAGGTTGGCTTCTGTGAGGGAAGGCAACGCGAAAACACTCGATTGCTCGCCGGCACCCCCGCTACCAACCCGCCACGCCTTCCTGTCCTACGGACCAACGAGCGGCGATACGCCGTACCGTTCAGTGGGTTGTTCGGCTGTGGCTATTACCAGTAGCCGGCTTCATGGCAGGCGATGCCTGTCTCTCGGTCGAAGTAGTAAGTCGCCCCGGCGGCACTCCTCCTGCGCGGTCCTTCATAGCTTGTCGCGTTCTCCAGCGGCTCCCACACGATGGGTTTGTCAAAGATGATTTCCGTTGAGCGAACCCTCGGCTCGTAGCGGCCCACCGGAGAGCCTTTGAGCGCTGCGGTGATACTTGCCTCGCTGTAGTCGACCCACCGCTTCGGCTCGGCGGCACGTTCTTTCCGATAGCGCTCCCAGACTCTTGCGAGGAACGTGTCGAAAGCCTCCGCCGAGATGCGGTAATGCGCCATGTGCCCGTTACGATCGCTGATCAGTCTGATGTCGGTGGCTTCCGCCGGCAGGTAGCGCATGATCCGGGGATCGGAGAGTTCGGATCCTTTTTGAAAGCGGTGCATGCCGGTCAGGAATTCAGGCTCCTCAGGTTTCTGGGGCGCTTCACCTGTGCGGGCTGTCGCCCCACCCATCGAGATCTGTCCGGCAGGCAGATTCTCGCTGTTCTGAATGGAGATCTTTCCGTCGCGGGTGACCACCATCTCAAATGCCGGTGCCGGCACATCCTCCTTCGTGACCGCCTTATTGCCCTGTTTTCCGGGCAGACCCCGCCGGGTCCAACTGACTGTCTGTTTTTCCGCATCCCATTGCCCCATCAAGATAGTTGGTAGGACCTTTGGCTTTTGCTCGAGTTGCGCCTCGGAATAGTTCACGGGTCCAAAGCGGACCAGCATCAGGCCGAATTGTTGGTTTTGATATTCGGGCATCGCCACGATATTCTCGACGATTGCGTGTTGCGGATTCTCGACGGGCCATGACCAGATCAGGTTCCAGGTCGATGCCATGCCCCCTTGCGAACCGCCCGTGATCACGAGTTTGCCTGTCCGGGCGGTGGTGGTATCGCCATCAACGGTCTCCGCCTTGAACGACCACGTTCCGCGGGCTGCGTTGAGTCCTTTGAAGAGGGCAATCTTATCGGGGGAAAAGCTTTTGGGCAGTGTCCATCCAAGGGCCTTCCACTCGGCAGAGACTTGCGACTCCGGCGTCTGGGCTACGGCTTGCCGCGAAGAAGGTAGGAGGGCCGCGCTGCACAGGAACATCGTGGCAATTGCGATTAGTTGTTTCATCTTTTTCCTTTTGTTGTCGTGCTGTCGAGTGCCTGCCTTCAGGATCGGCGCTATTTTGGCCGACCCCTTCAGGACGAAACAGACGAGCCTCAGGTTACTGTTGCGTCTCAGGGAACGCAGTGGGTTGCCTTATCGCTGCTCGCGGACCGCATCGGGTTGTAGCTTCGCCGGTCCGGCCGTTGCTTCGCTATTGGCTTTCATTTTCTGCAGCAAACGATTGCCTGCGGCAGGTTCTCCGATCAAATCCCAGAAGATCGCTCGCTGTTCCGCGGTCATGATCTGCTCAATCTGTCGCATACATTCCAGTACCTGCTGCTGACGCTCCGCAAGCACAGCCGCTCGCTCCGCTGGGTCTGACGGCAATGCCTCCGACCCAAAACTGACCGCCCGCACCTGTTTCTGCACGCTTTTCAACTGCTCCTCGCTCCACTGCAATGCCTCAACGGGAGGCGTCAGGTACGGCACGTTATTATCCATCCACGTCCCCGTATCCAAGGGCTTTCGATCCTCTCGAGCAGATCGAAAATCCATTTGCAAGATGTCAAATCCAGCGAACGGAAAGATCGATTGCAGTTCCCGCTGCTTCCAGCGCTTTGCCTGCTCCGGGGTCAGGATTCGGTTCCACTGCTCATCCCGCCGTGGGACAAAATCCCAGGCCACCCGAGCCACGTCCGCCCCGTACTTCAACAGTGGTCCGTACTTGCTGATGTCCCGCTCCTCCGTGTGACGCGGATACCGGTAGCGACAAGGCACCTGCTCCAGCGCATACTGGATCCATTGAGTTTCCAGCTCATGCAACTGCTCATGCTGCTTCTCGGTCAGTTTCAGGTTAAACCGAAACGCCCCACTCGCCTGAACGGGAGACTGAAAGTTCAAAGCCAGCATCTGATGAAACAGCTGATGCTGGCCGTCATCCAGCAGATCGCTGATCGCATTCCTTAGCAGATTGTCACGCCGCCGCTCGTACGGGCCGCGTTGCTGAGCGGCAGGTCGAGCTTCGTACTTGGACTTCGCAGTCAGAAACCGAGCCTTCCCGTCGCCCAAAACATCCTGCAACTGCTCCTGCTGTTCGCCAGTCAGCTGAAGCCTGCTCAGCAAATCAGCCGATTCGCAAATGGAAATCTCCGCAGGCACGCCCATCGCGCGAAAGTTCGGCTCATCAGCGGCCCGGCTTACCACGCACCGACCCACCACCAAGATCATTGTGATACCGATTATCCTGAACATTTTCATCATGCCTGCGGTCTTCACGTATTCGCTGAGTTTGGTCATCTTTCTTTGCCTCGCGTAATCTAATCTGCGGCAATCGGCAATGCTTCGGCGCGAGCCCTCGCTTTCAGGCCACGCAACGCAGCGCTCTATTACTATCCGGATCGTCGATGGTACACGTCCTTTAGCGGTGGCCATGACTTCATGAACAACGGAGAGATGGTTCTCGATGATCGCATTATCATGCACTTTGTTGCTACTGGCATTACCCCTGCCATGGTCACGCCGAAAGTAGGCACAGGATCGTCCTATGCGTTTACTCCCCATGACGCGAAGGGCGACTACCTCGATGGCGGAAAGACGTATAAAGTCACCTTGCCCGCGCCGATTCCAGTGAACAACTTCTGGTCCTTCATGGTCTATTCCGGCCAACATCGTTCGATGCTCGAGACTGATCAAAAGTTAGCTGGGCTGGACAGCAACAGTCCGTCCATTAAGCCAAACGATGATGACTCTTATACCGTTTGGTTCGGGCCAAAGGCACCAGCAGGGCAAGAGGGTAATTGGATCCAAACGATTCCCGGAAAAAGCTACAACGTCCTACTACGCCTCTATGGCCCACTGGAGCCTTGGTTCGACAAAACCTGGAAACCGGGTGATTTTGAGTTGGTGAAGTAGTCACCATCCATCCCAACTCTCCTTATTGATCAATTGAGCCATGAAATACCACTTACTCTGCACCCTCCTCGTACCGGCAACGCTCTTCCTAAGCGGCTGTGAAAAACCGTCTGATCCAGCTGCTGCCCAGAGCGACGTCACGCCTGAGGAAGCCCAGGCCATCGCCAAGGAAGCCTACCTCTACGGCTTCCCCATGGTCATGAATTACAAGACCATGTGGAACTACGCCGTTGACAAGGACAACCCGGAATACAAGGGACCTTTCAACGAAGTCTCCTGCGAAGCGAGGCTGTTCACGCCGGAAGATAAGGCGGTGATCACACCCAATGCAGATACGCCCTACTGCATGTTCTGGATGGACCTGCGGGCGGAGCCGCTCGTCCTGTCCGTTCCCAAGATGGAAGGGGCACGATACTACAGTTTTCAGCTGATCGATCTCTACACTCACAACTTCGCGTATGTCGGCAATCTAACGACGGGCAATGAGGCGGGCCACTACCTGCTCGCTGGACCAGGCTGGGACGGAGAGAAACCGGAGGGCATCACCGACGTGATCCGATCCGAAACCGACGTGATCTTCAATGTCACCCGGACGCAGTTATTTGGTCCGGATGATCTGGAGAAGGTCCAGACCATTCAGGGCCAATACAAGCTTGAGCCGCTGAGCGCTTTCCTAGGTGAGGAAGCCCCGGCTGCCTCGGCCAAGCCCGACTTCCCGGAGTGGGTCGAGAGCTCGCAGTTCGACGAGCGCTTCTTGCTCTACTTGGACTTCATCATGGACCTGCTCGAGAAACCTGGGCAGGGAGAAGATGCGCTTTGGCAGGATCTCGCACGCCTCGGGGTTGGGCCCGGTAAGACCTTCCGCCTCGATGCTCTGCCTGACGAAACCGTGCAGGCGTTGAAAGCCGGAGTGAAAGAGGGGTTTGCCGAGATCGAGGCCTTCATTGGCAGTAATGCCAGCGATCCCCTGGCCAGCGGCAAATTCTTCGGCACCCGGAAATTCCTGAACGAAAGCGCCAGGGAGAACTTCGGACTGGACCGGCCAGACATGCTTCGCTCCGCGGGCGCCCAAGCGGGTCTCTACGGCAACTCGGCGAAGGAAGCGATCTATCCGACCTATTTCACCGATACCGATGACGCGCCGCTGGACGCCTCGAAACACAGCTACACGTTGACCTTCCCGAAGGGGACGCTGCCGCCGGTGAAGGCCTTCTGGTCCTTGACCATGTACGACGGGAAAACCCAACTCTTCATTGAGAATCCGCTCGAACGTTATCTCCTGAGCTCGGAGATGATGGACCAATTCAAGCAGGAAGAAGACGGCTCCTTGGTGTTGCACATCGGAAAAAACTCTCCCGGCAACGACCTGGAGTCCAACTGGCTTCCCGCGCCCAAGGGCCCCTTCTATATGACCATGCGGCTGTACGGGCCAGAGAACGATGCCCTCGAAGGTCGCTGGTCGCCACCCCGGGCAACGAAATCTGAGTAACGTGCTGACACGAAATCAAACCACATCAAAAGATCGAATCATGAAAACAATCATTACCCCAAGCATCGCTGTCTTCGCGGCGACAATCCTTGGTTCAACGGTTCTCGCCGACGACAACAAGGAATCGGTCAACGTGTCCAACTTCGTGCGGGCCGAGTCGGATCACATGATCCGCGAGAACATGAAAGGGTTTAACCTTGGATTTGATAAATTCTTTCACCTGCGGGAACCTACGACGGCGGACAACCAACCGACGATTCGTATGAATCAGGACACGCTTTATTCCTCGATGGCCTTGGATCTCTCGAAGCCCGTGAAGATCACTCTGCCGGAGGTGGGTGGGCGTTACATGTCGCTGCTTGCCGTCAGCCAGGATCACTACATGATCGCAGAGTCAGAACCGGGGACTTACGAATTGACCGAGGATTTGGTGGGCACACGCTTCGCCCTAGTGACCATTCGAACCTTTTATGACGCGGGTGATCCCGACGACCTTGCTAAAGCTCACGCGGCCCAGGACAAGATCACGGTAAGCGGTGGTGGGAAAGGGCCGTTCGAGGCACCAAACTGGGACACGGAGCAACTCACGGTTGCGCGCAAGGCGCTCAGCGATCTCTCTACCCTCGGGTTCGACAGCACCTACGCGTTCGGTAGCAAGGAAGAGGTCCGGCCGATCGACCATCTGGTCGGCACCGCCGCTGGCTGGGGCGGCATGCCAAGCACTGCCGCTTTCTACCTTGTAGACAGTGTAGAAAAAAACGACGGCAAGACGCCGCATGTTGTCATGGTGAAAGATGTGCCCGTGGATGCCTTCTGGTCGATCACGGTCTACAACGCCGACGGGTATTTCGAGAAAAACGAGCTGGGCCGGAACAGCTTCAACAACTCCTCGGCCAAGCCGAACGAAGATGGCTCCTACACGTTTCATTTTGGTGGAGATCCGGAGAGCACCAACTACCTGCCCATCACGGAGGGTTGGAACTACGCGATCCGCATGTATCAGCCGCGCAAGGAGATTCTTGACGGCGCCTGGACCTTCCCGGAAATCAAGCCATCGAATGGCAAGTAACCGAAGATGCCGAACAAGACGGTGCTGGACAGCCCTCTTCCATCACGACGTGCGAAAGACTTCCTTCAAGTGATACTGCGAGACAGTGGTCCCCACTCGCGTCCAAGTTGTGTCGTAAATGACCGCGGACGAACCGTCCCGAGTCATTCACGATCAAGTTGCCAGGCTGCTTCGGTCACTTCGACCGAATGCAGTTCGCGAGCTTTCAAAATGCACGAATTTGGACCATCCGAGGCAGATTTCACGATCAGGCGATTGCGTTCGGTGTTGGAGACCGAAGCGAGTAACTGTGATTGGCCAACTTGCTCAAGCCGTACAGAAACCCCCGTTTTCAAGTACGGCAGCATCGTCGGGACGGGGTCACGCTATGTGCTCCGGTTTGCCGCTTCCCGGCGGGCCGATCATGATCATGTTGTGTTCTTGGGGCGGGGTTGTGGCTTGTCAGGTATTCGGACAAGGAGCGACAAAGCAAGTGACCGACAACTAACTTCGACTTCGCGTTATTGAAATTCGACGACGCGTTTCAATCACAATTGAGCCACCAGGGGCTAAAGAAAAAAGACCATCACAATCAATGGCGTTCCCCATGATTGTGATGGCCCAAGCGTTAGCTCGCTTCGAGCCGACCTTTGAGCGATTCAATCAACTCACTGGCTTGGCGGATGGTCAGTTGTTTGGGTGATGAAACCGCGAACTCCTGTTGCAGTTGACTCGCTAGATGCACGTTCGCTTTCGATGCGATCGCGTGGATTGCTCGGATTTGAGCGTCGGTTGCTTCACGGATCCGCGACTGTCCGTTGCTTTTGGCTGAAGTATGGCCGTTGAGCCGAGGAGCTTCGTTTGATACACGATGCGACGAGGTTGGTGTCGCACTCGGTGCATCATCCCCAAGCTCACGTTCCACTTCTTGCCGGCATAGTCGGTAGGCTTCTTGTATGCGTACAGCCAACTGATCGCTTTGGCCGGACAGCGAGTCGCCGCCGATTTCAAAGTCGATATGGCAGCTTGCGCCGTGACTGCCGTAGTCAGGTTGGCCTCGTTTTCGGTTTAGGCCAACCGTGATTCGGGTCGACATTCTGAGTTTCTCCATGCTAGGTGTGTTTGAAAGGGTGTAAGCGTCAGTGAACGACGAGCTCACCGGCGAGCAGGTTCAGCGTGGTGTCTTGATCGAGTGGCAGATTCCGCAGCCAGCGTGTGAACTGGTGGACCATCAGCCCTGCTGCGATCGAAGCGGCGTAGATCGTGCCGTGTGACGTGCAGGTGCCCTGCTGGGCATCTGAGGCGGCGAACAGGGTTGAAGCGTAGTAGGCCGACGATGAGAGGTCGTGAGCAGCTAGTACGCGAATGACTTCGCCTAGCATCCGTCCGTCAACAAACAGTTCGGTTCGGCCCCGCACAGACCGCCAAATGGCGGAGCGTGTGGTGATCGAGTCGACACAACAGAACACAACATCGCCAGTGTTCTGCTTCGCTCGGTAGCGATCGACGACCATGTCGACCTCAATCGCCGAATCAATCTGCCCGATCGCTTGTGACGTTGCCGTCACTTTCGTATTGCCGATGTCGGACGCCAGGTAGCCTTGTGTCGTCACATTGGTCGGTTCAACCGTGTCGAAGTCGATCAATTGAATCTGACGCACACCGACCGACGCCAGCTGCAATGCAACCTGTCGCCCGATGGCTCCGACTCCGATCACTGTGACGGCAATCGCGGACAAACGGTCTGCCGGGACGAGAGCCGATTGGCGAACAAAGCGATCTTGAGCCTCCATCATGATGCCACCCACTCCGTTGCGTACCAGCGCAGTGCGTCAATCTCCGTCGGATCGCACTCCAGAGCAAACGGATCGTCCACGGTGGACGGTGCCCTAGCGAATGGGTCATGAATGCGAACGTTGGCGTCATATTCCTCCAGCCATCCGTCGGAATCCGATGCAGGGAAGTCGGTTGAATAGTCAACATCGACTGCCAATCGCACCGAGGCACCGGGACCGGTGTTGAAACGCAAACGGCCGTAGGTTGCTCCGCTCTTGGCCAAGATGAACATCACGGCCCAGTCGGGAATAGCGAACGATCGATCGAATGTTTCCTCATCAGTCCCGCTAGGCATGGCCGAACATCCGGGATGGGTGTGGATCCATATCCGTGCGAACTGGTCTGGAGTGCGTCCAGCGTCGACTTGTCGGTCAAACAGATCGGCAACCGATTCGTCATCGAACTCGACCGTGACCGTCGTGCAGGACTGCTTCACCAGATCAATATCGATGACCAAAAGCGGATCGTCGGGGTCGCTGATGCCGAATCCGCCCACTTCACTTGGCCCAGCGTCACGCAGACACAATAGCTTCGCCCACGCGTAGGGAGTGAACCGTATCTTCGTCCGTGACCGGCGCCGATGATTCAACGCCGGCCTCTTCCTGCTCCTTCTTTTCCAGGCAATCATCACATTGTTCTCCTTTGTTAAGGCAGTCTTGGCAGACCGATTCGCCACAACCCGAACATCGGGTCAGGCAGCATCGGCAGTACTTGT
Source organism: Novipirellula artificiosorum (assembly GCF_007860135.1). Lineage (NCBI taxonomy): Bacteria > Pseudomonadati > Planctomycetota > Planctomycetia > Pirellulales > Pirellulaceae > Novipirellula > Novipirellula artificiosorum. The sequence goes on along the minus strand of NZ_SJPV01000013.1, from coordinate 159,675 downwards.
TTTCACACGACTTGCATGGATGACGGCAGTCATCGCAAAGCGATTCACCACAGTCGTCGCAGCTGGTCGAACATTCATTGCAAAGGTCGCAATGACAGTCAGAACACTCACTCGCCCCATCTTTGTTGATCGTCGAACCACAATCACGGCACTCGACGCCCTCCCAATCGTCCAGCGTCACGTAGGCACTGGCGGGGTTGTAGCTGTGCAGAATCTGGCGGACGATCACGAAGAAGTCGTGGACACGGCCTTCGCTCAGAGCACGTTTAATAGCCGAGTGCCCATCGCCTTCGCACAGCCGGTCATCTTGCAAATGGGGATGCGTGTTGGATTCACAGATTGAAGCTGGGTTGGGATCGCGAGCGATAACGCTGTAGCAGCTAGAGTTACCGAGGTGACGCCACTGCAGCTGGATCTCAAACGGACCTAGGGAAACTCCATCTAGCACGATCTCTTCGGTAACGACCGATACGGTGCCGTTCTTGCGGTCGATGTTCACGACGCCGAAGTCTGCTTTGAGTCCTGTTAGGCCATCAAAGATCTCGCGGACCGAATTCACTTGGGATAGGTTTGGCTCCGATTCCAACCGGTCGAGCTTTAGGGTCGCCTGGTTGGCGAGCGCGCGGACCGATTGGATGAGATGCTGATCAAGCTGCACCGCCGCGGACTGCCAATGCAGCCGTTCCGCTGTCTGTTTCCGCTGTTCGAGTCTGGCAATCCGGTCCAAGACCTGCGGGTCGATGCTGACGCTTTCCGGGCGATTCTGCGGTGACGCGATCATCGCGTGGATCGCAGTGGCCGCCCGATACCGTTCCGTCATCGTCCTTCGACGCTTAGCGGCTGGTCGCATCTAAACCGCTCCTTCGATCTTGATCGGCGTGATCGACACTCGGTCGCCGTCTTGCAGTCGTTGGTCCGCGGCCGAGGGTTGTCGATTGACGCGGATCAGGTAGTTGTGCTCCTTGCCTTCGCCGACTCGGCTGCTAAACAGCTCGCCAACGGTCAGATTGTCAGAAACGTCGATGTAGTTGGCGAAGCCGCCACCGTCGTTATTGATGTAACAAATCTTCATCGTTTGGTTTTCTTGGGGTTGTGAGTGGAATTAGGTTCGTAGTGACGGCGGCAACGAAAACGGAGTCGTCGCCGACCACGGCGTGGCTGACATGCGGATGCCTGCCAACCACGCCGTGCGTTTGGGTTTGAGAACCGGGGACGCGAGGGATTAGCCCAACACGAAGTCCAGTTCGGGTTCTTCACTTCGAAATGCATCGAGTTCATCCCAGTCGAGGACATGGGGGCCGAGGAATTCGGCTTCCGGGTCGCTGATCGGCTGCGAGGGATCGGCGATCAGAAAGCCAAGTCGTTTGATGGTTGCAACCGATTCTCCGGTCGCTCGTGAAACGCTGCGGTAGAGGTCGAGTTGGGTCATGGGAGGGATCTCCAGTGGGTTTAGGGACAGAAACGAAAAAAGCCCTCTTCGCAAACGATTGCGAAGAGGGCTAGGGAAGTAACGATGGGTGCTGAAACGCTAACGGTTTTTCACCGTTAGCCAGTGCTCGCCCAGCCATGCGATTTCTGCTTCGAGGGCGAGTCGACGTGTTGGGAACGGGCCGAGGACAGGACCGTCAACCGGTGACAGATCCGCTGTCCATTGGCCTGCTGTGTTAGGTTCAACGTGAGAGCCACGACGAATATTGACCGTTCCAAGCTGGGACAGATCGATCGCATCGTCATAAACGCAGCGAACCGATCCATCGGGGGTAATAATCAGTTGCATTGATGGCCTCACTACTTGGATCGTCGCAGGATGCTGCGACGTGGCCGATCGGTCATCCAGCCGTCGAGAGAGGCCTCGACGCGAGTCAGGTTGCAAGCGACTTGTTGCCGCATCGTGGCCTGGTCACGAAGATCTTGGGGCTGGACACCGCCAATCACTTGCCGGGCGTCCGCAACGAGCCGATCCAGCTGGTCATCGGAGCGGATGTTGAGCCTTTGAAACCGTTCAAAGAACTCGAGTAGATTGGTCACCGCCGTGTCGCGAAAGACTTTGGGTGAGCCATCATCGCTGCCGGTGAGACGTTCGGCCAAATGGTTGACCAATTGACCCAGCTCGTCGGCAAACGCTTGTTCGGCCAAACGGACCGATTCGTCGAAGCGAGTCTGTACGCGGGCACACTCGCTGTAGTACAGCTGTGGGCTGACCTGCAGCAGGTATTCGGGCGGATTGCAGCTGGGGTAATCCCACTCGATACCGAACTGATCACGCAGGTTGGAATCGTAGTCACCCGGATCAAACAAATCGCCTAGCCGCTCTCGTGCCTGATCGACGAGCTCGTCATAGTGACGCTCGAGCTCTTCGACGGCTTCGGTCAATTCCGCTCTCGCCGATGTCAACTGCATGTCAAAGGCAGCGACATCATCGCGACGAATCAATCGCATGCCGGGTTCGGTGTAAGGCAGTGTGTTTAACTTCCAGTAGTCGGCTGCCTTGGTTTTCACCGCGGTGACCGCTCGAAATGCCGGATGGCTGGTGTCGAGCAGTTTCTTGGACGCCGAGACCGACTTGGTGTCGGCATCGAACGTGCCGGCTGCCTGCCGGGTTTGATCGGTACTGAGTGTCTTGCGGACACCTGGCCAACGAATATGCAGCCGCACGGCAGTGGTTTCCGCTTGCAGTCGCTCGCCAACACTGGCGGTTGGATTGACGATCGCAGCATTGGCATTTGGCTGCGTCGTCGGTTCGAGGGCTACGCTCATGGTCGAGTCCTTGTTTGTGGTTGAGTAACAGTACCAACGCAAACGCCCCGCCGGTTGTGTCAACCGACGGGGCGATACTTTGGATCGAAAGTAAGGTTTGCAGTCAGAAAACACACGGCTGGGCCGGGTGTCATTCCTCGCCAGCAGCGAGGCGTTTTGGGGCGGGTGAAGCGGAGATTCGCTTTGTGTCCCCCGAGGTAAGGTTACGGACCGCAACGACCTCGTCGAGCATTGCTTCGCATACTGCTTGCGATTCCTGCTCTCGCTTACGTGGCCAGAGCAGCACGGCAACCAATAACAGGGGGAGTGAGCAGCAGATCAATAATGCAGATGCCGAGATCACGGCAGCCAAAACAGGCTCACTCCGTTCTCGCTCATCAAACTCGCGTCGATCGGATTCCAGTAAATCACGCTGCTTGCCCACCTCGGCTCGTTCGTCTTGGAGGGCCTGTTGGATTTCGAGCCACTGCAGGTCGCTCAGATCGCGGCCCGATGGTCCGCAGCCACTAAGGACGATGATGATCGGGATCCAAACGAGAACCGCCGTCGTGAATCGGAACCGATTCTCCGGCGGCATTGTTTTCCGCATCAAGTGGGTCCTTTCGTAAGAGTTGATGGAGCAGTGCCTGCAGCCCTCGCCGCTGTCGCCTCAGTTGCAACACCATCAGCGAGACAATCGCCAATGCGAACGAGAGAATCAGACACACCATGAGGGTTGGAGCCAAAGGTTTCTCCTATTTAAGGGAAAGAGCCCATCCCGGTCGGAGATGGGCTCAGAAGTGAATACGTGACCGTGCCCGCCACAATGGCCAATCCACGGCTCGAGCAGCGAGCGGGCATGGTCATCTAGTTCGTAGAAGGCTGTGTTGAAACGCGTCGGCGACGATTCGACGTTGTCGGGGCCGAGCGATAGATACCGGCATGATCCGACGCCAAGCAGCGACCATCGGCCCAGTTTCGCAGTCGTTCCACGGATTCAGCCGAAGTGACCGCCACAGGCACAACGTTATCCGCTGCTTGTGCCAGGGGAGTATCCAGCAGCGTAGCGAGCCGGCAGCACGATTTAATCTCCGCCCCAGTCCAAAGGTCATCCTTGGGACAAGGCTCATCATCGCTGATCCCATAGCGGTCGCGATACAACCGCCAGATCTCATCCTTCTGTTGCCGACTCGGTAGGTCGAGGAAGAACACACCGTCAAATCGTTCGGCGCGACTTAGCTCGGGTGGCAATTTCTGCACATCATTTGCGGTACAAACAACGAAGACATCCGATTCATGGTCATTAAGCCACGTTAGAACCGTTCCCATCATCCGCGACGACACTCCACTGTCATTGCTGCCACCGCCCGAAGCACCGGCAAAAGCCTTCTCCACCTCGTCGATCATCAGCACACAGGGTGCCATCGCATCGACAGTAGCCAATGCTTGGCGGGTTCTCTCTTCCGATTGGCCAACAAGTGACCCCATCAGCGAGCCGACATCAAGCATTAACACCGGTCGACTGACCTCCTTGCCGAGACACTTGCAGAATTCTGATTTGCCGCAGCCTGGGGGCGACAACAACATCACTCCTCGAGCATGCACCGAGCCACCGGTTCGCGATCGCAACAATGCTCGTCGTGTGAACGCCTTCAAGGCTGACAGGCCACCGAGGGAACTGAAGTCCGAATCGCCCCGATAAAGCGACAGCAGACCGGAGTGCTTCAGTGTTTGGGTTTTGATCTCCCAAATCGCTGGAGGCCGCAAGCATTGGTGACGAATCAGGGATAGCGAGAACGCATTCTCGGCTTCCAGTCGAGTCAAGCCCGCAGCGGCATCGATCACCGCTTCGAATTCAGGACCGTCTGGCAGTTCATTGCCTTCGGTAGCGATCCCACGGGCGATCTCCGCAAGTTGTTCGCGGCAAGGCCGGGGGTGTTCGACCGTGACGAACAGGGTTTCCAGTTCGGGCGGTAGCTGCACACTTGGTGACAGGATCACCACGAACGTTCGTGCCGTTTTGCCATCGACAACCGCCCGGTAGACCGCTTGCACGATCTCGGGTGACTGCAGGAAGCGATGGTAGTTCTTCAGCACCAGCAGCGTGGTGCCATCGCCTTGACCGAGCGTGCGAAGCGATTCAACCGCCGACAACGGGTCCGCGGCCTCGGTGCTATGATCGCCACCGCTAAAGCTATGCAGTCCGCGATTAACGTCCCACAAGGCGAGCTGCCAATCTTCTTCGCCGCACAGTCGGCCTAATTCGCTGATGGCATCTTCGTGTTCTTGGGACTCGATCCAGATGCCTGTGAAGCAGGCGTCGACGAGCTCCCTCATTCGTTGAGTCAGTGTCATGCACTGGTCTCCGATTGCTTGAGTGTTGAATGGACATAAGAAAAGCCCGGCGAGCGTCTTTAGGAAGACTGCTGCCGGGCTTGTTGTGTTTGGCTGGCCTCGGTTCGATAGAACTCAGCCGTTCGGTGGTCGCTGCATTTCTGGCCAAGCGAGCGTTCCAGAAACTCACTCGCCTGCTGGCATGTACTGCCAGCAAACCCTTTTGTCTCGACCTTGGTTGAACCACCGGGCGAGACAATCACTTCGATCGTTTTCACGAGGCACCTCCGACCTGGACGGTCACCTTGATCGAGCCGTCACTAAGCGACTGCTCGCTGACCGAGTAGCCCTTGCGTCGAGCCTGGAGTTTTGTGGCCTCAACCGCATAAGCCTGCAGGAACTCATCGAGCCGCTGTTGTTTTCCCCAGCGTCCCTGGTAGTTATCGAACTTGGTTTCACCGGTTGCTGTGTCAAACACCACCGGATACCGCCAATCCCGAAGCCGAACAGCCAGTCCCGTAACGGACTCGCTAAACAGCTTCACCGTCTCAACGACCGGCTCCTCAAGCCCCAGCCGTCGGCACCCCGCCCGAGCCGCAGCTGCGTCTCGGACTTGAGTCGAAATCTGCACCACATGCGACATTCGCACGTCTCCTGTAAGTGAAAAAGAGAGGTGACGGCAGCTACGTCACCCCCGTCACCTAGATGTAGCGCAGAAATGATTGGGATTTAGCAGTGTTTGGCGATCAAACGCATCGATCCGCGTTCCCTGTGGTACGAAACGAGAATCAGATGTGATCGAATTTGCTTCGCCGGCGGAAGGTCGGGTTGGCGATGTGGTTGGGGCGCTCGACGCGATCTTTGCAAAGACCGGAAAGCCGGTTTCGGCGCGGGCCGTTGGCGATGTGGTGGGGATGCAATCGCACCAAACGCTGGTCTACCTGCATTAAGCCAAAGACCAAGGACGCGCCCGGCCGGTCCCGACTATCAATCCCAAGTTCACCAAAGGATGGGTGCCGGCGGCCGTCGATGTTCCCGAATCGGTTCTCGACGACGGCGCGAAGCTGGTCGCCGCGACGCTGGCCGATCGGTTCGAGGGCAAGCCGATCAGCGGATCCGCGATCGCTCGAGCGGTCGGCCGCGATGTTCGACACGTTCGTTTGTGGCTCGCCCACGCCGAAGCCCTGGGACTGGTTCAACAGACCGACACGCGGCGCGGATGGATCCCCGCCACACGCTAGCCACCTAACGGCAAGGACACATGAACGAAGACACGGAAGTCTCGATCGAACTGGCCGACGACGCTCGCGCGGCCGACGAAGACACCGCGCGACTGATGAGCGCGTGGGCCCGGTGAAGTCGAGCTTTCGAGAATCAGCGCCACACAGACAAAAGATAGTCGTGCGTGCCGTAGCCTCCTGTTTGGCGGCGATGTGTACCTAAGGTACAACTGGCAGGCCGAATCGACGTAAGTCGAGTACACCCCAGAGCATTCGCTGTTCGACGGACCAGCATCACATGGTAGGTAAATCGCTTCCACGGTATGCGCCATCGGCCAACCCATTGCCCTCAATGCGTTGGTCGCATCGGGCGTCTTGGAAGAACGAGAAGACGCCTACTACTTCACTCAAGACTATCTCTTTCCAGCCCCGAGCACCGCGGCGGCCGTCGTTCTTGGCCGATCGGCAAACGGTTGGACGGAATGGAAAGACAAGAACGGATCGACGCTAAGCGAGATTCACCGAGATGCCGAGGACGGTGACGATTCAAGCGAGGACGTTTCGTAAACGAATGCTCGTTGTCGGCCGCGCCGACAAACAAGCCCATCTATCTACCCAACCAGCAAACACGCCCGCGACGTCGCCTTTGTGCGGCCTTGTCGCGGGCATTTCTTTTAAACCGTTGGCCAACGTCCCCCCCGCGTTTTTCGGCACACGAAAAAGTTCTGCGAATAACTGGCCGACATCGCTGGGAGTGTTTCCGAACCAGAGGTAACTGTGCGGGCCCGTTGGTCACGGTGGCCAACGCGGAATAATCGAAACCCCAACTACGGGAACACAAACATGGCTACGAAGAAAACCACCACCACTACCAATGCCCCCAAAAAGCAGCACGCCAAAACGACGAAGGCGACCACGGCGAAGATGCCTGCCGCTACGAAGACGGACGCCAAGAAAAAGCTCAGCCAGATCGACGCGGCCTTGGCGGCCCGCGAAGAAAAGCCGAAAACCGCTTTCATGCAAGGAAATGGTCGAAGCGATGGCCAAGGCAAAGCTTTGGACTTCACCGGGCGGCAAGAGGCCTGACGCGACCCTCTACGCCGCCATCCTCAGCGACATGCGAAAAGGCAAAGGCGCCCGCTTCAAGAAGCCAGCGCCCGGCCGGTTCATGGGCGCGTAAGCGAACCGCCCGCTGACGCTAACCACCACCGCGAAGGTCTTTTCAAAACCCTTCGCGGTTTCTCGATTTCGCACCAACCAAGACGACCAAACCATGAAGACGTTTTACGTTGCCACGCTCGCCCGCTACGTCCTCATCGACGCGGCCGATGAAACCGAAGCTGCGTCCGTTAGGCCAAGATGCCCTGCACGCGTTGTACGCCGACCTGCGGGCCAAGCACGGCCAAGACATCCCTGTCGAAATCCAATCCGTTCGTCTGGCGACGGACGCAGAGATCGACCTTTGGCAATTCCACCAACGCATAACTCGCGAAAACGGTGGGGCCAATGGCCAACCGCAAAACGCAGACGAATCCGGCCGTTGGCTACATCCGCAGGTCAACGGATAAGCAAGGGGAAAGCTCGAGCAGCAACCTGCCGATTTGAGCAACAGCCAATCAAGTGGCTTGGCGTGATTCACTCGTTCTGCATGGTGCTCCCTTCAATTTGGACGAATTCTTTGATGGGCAAGAGGCGACATACAACATTTCCGCCGGCTGATTCATTAGCATGGTTTGGGGCGCTATCGCGGCCCATTCAACTGCTTCTACTTAGGGGGTGGGTCCGATACGCGACCTAAGCCACATCAGCCAATTACTCGAAGTAATGAGTAACACACAAAAGACTGCAACAGGGTATCCAGTGACTCGCCGAGAAGTATGCGGATCCGATCCTGGATTTGTTTGCATTCATGACGATGTTTTGCCCTCGGGCGTTAGTCGGCCCCAAACCGTCCGCCCAGTCTTGACTGGATAATTATTGCAGCACTGCCATGCGACTCTCTTCCTCAATAAAGGCGTAGTAGGATGCCAGATTTTGTCGATGAACTACAAGCAGTAGCAACCGCACCGGCGATCAGGTGCGTGATTCTCGGACTCACAAATATAATTGTGGACGCCGACGAGGACCGGACGATTTATGACAAAGAATGTCTAAGGGACGCTGAGGAATACGCTGCGAGCATTGGCGAGTTTGGAAACCGAGGTTCGCAAATTGCACACTTGGGAGACTGGCCCCTCAAAGAACGCGAGACAGTTAGTGTATTCGTCTACGGAACTGAAGAGACATTGAGGCTGAAAGAGCGTTTGTATGAAGAGAACCATGACTTCCACGACATGTTCGAATTGGACCCTAGAGATTCTGACTTACTGCCACATGTTGCTTACGCCAAACTGAAACGTGTTTGGCCTGAAGAGGAGCTACTCGAAGGAGCCACTTTAGACACCGAATTGGAAGATGAGCCAGATTTCGATGTCTCTGTCGCTCGGAGTGCACGTAAACCCAGCTTCTTTCACATAGATAGGTGCTTACGTGGCGGCGTCTTGGAGAAGCAAGAGGCTGAGGGGCCCATCGTTCGGTTTGGCGCCGTAGCCGAGAGCTACTACCAGAACCAAGACGAAAGTGAAAACGAACCTATGCTCTTAGTTTACCAAGCCAACATTAAGAACGCTGCCAGGGCGGCACTTGCACACCTGAAACGTGGTCGTCTTATCCAAGAGATGAGATCGGACACCGGTGAAGGCAAAACGGATCAATCAGTGGCGGCGTCAACGGGGGTAGGAAACGGAAGCGAAGAACTGCCCGAAACAAAGCCTACACCAACAAGGAATGCGCAGATTGAAAGCCTCTCAAACCAGCCCAGGATCGCGTTATTGACATATGATGCTGCTTTGGACTTCTTGGGTGGCACCAAGGTTGACGACGCCGAGGCCTATGAATGGGCGAAACAGCAATATGGTAGTGAGCTCCCCTTCACGAACGTTAAGACCTTTTCTAGAACCCTGAGGAGAGCGCGGAACCCTCTGGGAGAACAAAAAAACAAACGTCGACTCCCTAAAACAACACGCAGCATCATCAAAGCCGGGGATGCTGACGTCGACGGTTCTGACGAAAACGGACAATAGGCTTCAAACCGGACAAAACCGGACAGAGATTTTTTTTGCCTGAAATTGTCAACCGCTGAATCGCTGAGTCAGCTTTCCCGTGCCCCCGAAATACCGTGTCCGGTTTTGTCCGGTCCGTAAGAGTTGTAGCTCGAAACGCTTTTGAGCAGCAAAACTCCTACGAGCAGGACGAGACGATGACTGAAGGTGTTGGGGAAGGTAGTAGCGTTGAATTACCCGCAATGATGAGCATTCGGGATGTCGCTCGCGAGCTGAATTGCTCGGAGCGGCACGTGCGACGACTAAGCGATTCCGAAAGGATGCCAAGCCCACTTAAGTTGGGATCTCTTCTGCGGTATCGACGACAGATGATCGACGAGTGGATCGCCAACGGTTGCCCCAACACCCCAAGCATGACGGATGTTGACGAGAGCGGCTCGTCGTAGATGGGGCGGACTACCACCGCAATCCCTTCAATTGCTCAATTGAAACTCTATCGCCAATCGAAAAGGAGGCAACAACTAGACCGGTCTGAGGAATCAACCGGCAATAGCATGACACGACAATCGCAGAACTATCCGAGCCGAGGTCTCGCCACATCTGTGGCGACCTTCGCACGACCGCTCCGGCACGCCAATGCCGGAAGCGGTCACTCGAAGCAAGTTCTCACCTTAAATGATCCAAATTTTTGCGACCTGGAGTATTTAAAATGAGTGAAGTAAGTCTAGCCGAAAGGCCGTCTTACGGCAAGATGTCCGTTCCACGGAGTCGGACAAAACCGTCTCGCAACTATTCACGACGAGCCGGTGCAGCCTTCCAAAATTCCTTCCTCAACCTCATCGAGTTGTTCGACGAGGATGAGGTGCTGGACTGGAAGACGTTGGCTGCCTACGGCGTGGATTTGAGGCTGCTGTATGGTTCAGAACCGGCCGCCTACCTGGAGGCGGCCCGGCCCAATGGACGTGTAAGTGGTGGGTACCACGAAAACGGTATCCGGTCGATCACCCTGCTTTGGCGAGTTGCTGAGCTGCTTGAAATCGAGCACGAGGTTGAAGATCGCCTGAATGGTGATGGCAGCTTTGGTGCCCTGAAGACAGCAGTCGTCGGAGTGATCGACGGTTTCCACACGCAGCCGTTTGCCTAGTCATGGCTAGGTAACCCGTAGCGGCCATTCGCAGCACTAGCTGACCGTGGTTTGCTATTCCAGCGACCCTGGCTTTGCGTCAGGGTCGCTCCTGGGGCCAATGTTCACGTTGTCCACCGCCCCGTTCGTACGCTTTCGAGATCGAACACATTCGGTCCGAAGCTTTTTCGTCCTTCCACTGGACACTTCTTATTTGTTGGAGAGATAGCCTGAATATTTTTACCCCCATTGAACTCGAGAACTTGGCTGATGCGGTCGCGGAACGGGTTGCCGATCGCTTGGCAAACCGGCGGCGGTTACTGTCCCGTCACGAGCTGTCCCAGGTGATAGGCGTATCAGTGCCGAAGTTGGACACGATGTTGCGGGACAACGCATTGCCTGTGATACGGGTGGGCCGCAAGGTCCTGTTTGACCCACACGCCGTAATTGCACACTTAGCCCAGAACTCACGCGGCGAATGATGCGAGTTCTTGCACAGCAACGTGGCCGGCCGCCACCAACGTCGAGTGTGCAGTGGGTCGCAGGCGGTGCGACCCCATGCAGGTGCAACAGCGCCGGACCGCAAATAGGCTTGAGACCGTCTTGGTTGCAGCCAACAAACAGCGAACAAAACACAAGCGGCCGACATCGGACCATCCGGTGTCGGCCGAAACTAGGAGTCCACTATGGGCGACAATAGCAATAATGAACGGCGCGTACTTAAGAAAATTAAAAAGAGCCGGGCAACCGAAACGCCTCAGCTCGAAACACAACCCAGCGAGGCGTTACCGTCGGACCCTCCGCCGGTTGCCACGGAAACGGCTACGGCCACGGCTACGGTAAAGCCCGAGTCGCTAGACCCGTTTGATCCGGCGGCACTGCGACTGAATCCAAACACGGCCTCAGGCGCGATTGGTGTCAAGCGTAAACTTGTCACTTTGAAATGTGGCAAGCCCGATAAGATGGAGTTTTGCCGAGTGCATCCTGACCCCGTGTACCGTATCGATACGGCCATCATCGAGGACAAGGTAAACCACGAAACCTACTTGGTCGCCCCGGCCCTGTGGCCTGAGCTACCGGACTTCATTTCGTTGGTTCGGCTCTGCACAGCTGTGAATCGGCACGGGACACCCTTTCTTTGGCAAGCGAAGTTACCGGACCCAAACGGCCGGCCAATGGATTGGCACACGTCGATGCTTGAGGCCCAAGAACTAGCCGTCAAAAGCTGGGTGCGTGTGCAAGCCGACATGTCGGCGGGGTCGTACGCCGTGTTCGAGGCCACTGGGAATTTGCCCGAGCCGGAATGGCCGGACCTGTCTTTGCGTGAACTCTTGGAGCTTACGTTCAAGACGAGATTCATCGATTCGTTGAATCACGCATTCCTGCAAGAGCTGTTTGGAGCCGCGTAGTGGACTGGCGAAACCGATTCGATTCGGTTTGGTCGATCGACTTTGAGTTCTCACAACCACCAGGTGAGCGGCCTGCCGTCGCTTGCCTGGTGGCCCGTGAGTTTCATTCGAAGCGGCTACTCCGAATCAGCAGAGATGAACTCCGTACGATGACACGCCCACCGTTCGATGTTGGTGAGCGTTCCCTATTTGTCGCCTACTTTTCCTCCGCCGAATGGAACTGCTTTCTCTCACTGGGTTGGCCCGTTCCGGTTCGCGTACTCGATCTGTACTGCGAGTTTCGGAATTTGTTGAACGGCATTACGTTACCGGCAGGCCGGGGCTTACTAGGTTGCTTGTCTTACTTCGGATTCGACTCGATGCTGGCGAGTGAGAAAATGGAAATGCGGGACTTGGCTATCCGTGGCGGTCCATTCACTGCCGGCGAGATGTCGTCGCTGCTGGACTACTGCCAAAGCGACGTTGACGCGTTGGATAAGCTGTTGCCTGCAATGCTGCCGCGAATAGACTTCCCTCGAGCGATCTTGCGAGGTCGCTACATGCGGGCGGTGGCGTCGATGGAAACGGCAGGCGTTCCGATCGACTTGGAAACACTAGCCTTGTTCCGTCGGCATTGGGGCGGCATCAAACTGCGACTGATCGAATCGGTCGACGCTTCGTTCGGTGTCTTTGACGGGCGTACGTTCAAGCAAGACAGGTTTGCTGCGTATTTGATCCGCAACCGCATACCGTGGCCTACGACCGAATCTGGACGGCTGGCGTTGGACGACGACACTTTCAAACAGCAGGCCAGGCTCTACCCAGCAGTTTCACCTTTGCGTGAACTCCGGCACGCATTGTCGGAAATGAAGCTGGAAAAGTTGGCCGTAGGATCCGACGGCCGAAATCGAGCGATGCTGAGCCCGTTTTCGAGCCGATCCGGCCGTAATCAACCTTCCAACAACAAATTCATATTTGGTCCGTCAGTGTGGATGCGTGGACTGATCAAGCCGGCCGCCGGACGTTCCATCGCTTACGTCGATTGGTCGCAACAAGAACTTGGCATAGCAGCTGCGTTGTCAGGAGATGTTGCTTTATCCCAAGCATATGCGTCGGGGGATCCCTATTTAGAATTCGCGAAGATGGCAGGCGCCGTCCCACCGTCGGCGACAAAAAAGTCGCACCCAGACGAACGGTCGGCCTACAAGGTTTGCATGTTGGCGACCCAGTACGGGATGGGCGAACGCGGCCTGGCGGCGAAGTTGGACAAGTCCGTGGCATTCGCTCGAAACCTACTACGCAGGCATCGTGAGACGTTCCCCGTATTTTGGCGTTGGTCGCAATCGCAGGTTCACACGGCGATGTTGGTCGGAGAGTTGCAAACCGTATTCGGTTGGACGATCCACACAATCGGCGGCGACAACCCACGTTCACTCGCGAACTTCCCAATGCAAGCGAACGGGGCCGAAATGCTGCGGCTGGCGTGCTCGATGGCGACCGAGGCCGGTATCACGGTTTGCTGTCCCGTCCACGATGCAATTCTGATTGAAGCCGACACGGGGCAAATTGACGAGGCAGTGAACGAAACCCAGGCGATCATGCAAGAAGCTGGCAGGATTGTGCTAGACGGATTCGACTTGGAGTCAGACGCGAAAGTGATCAGCTATCCCGATCGGTACATGGACGATGACCGGGGTCAGGAAATGTGGGATCACGTTTTTCGACTGGCTTCTGAGGCCGATGTCTGTACGGAACGGAATGTCCCGTGACCGGAACGGAATGTCCCCGTTGCGGAACGGGTTGTCCGGAGAGCGGAACCGAATGTACGACCCGAACCATCTTATTAATATCTTATTACTGGTTTCTTGTTACTACTTTCTCCTATAGGTATCTATGGACCTTAGCTCATTCACAGCAAATCCGAATGACATGACCGCGCTGTTCGCCATTCGTGGTGAACCGCAAACTGCAAAACGAGGTAAAGCCAAACCGACGATGATACCTCTCCCCAAGCATGCGAAGGGTGAACGCTTTATACGGGGACCGATCCCACTAGCCTGGTTCAAGCTCGCCTCCGGATGTGGTAACCGAGCTGAAGCAGTGGCGGTGCTGCTCTGGTACATGGCTGGGTGCCAAAATCGCAATCCGGTCAAGATGACGCCGAACGTTCTGTCGGAATTGTCTGTCCACCCCAAGACAGCCAGACGTGTACTGCAAAAGATGGCTGACAAGGGTTTGGTGCTCGTGGAATTCAAACGGGGGCGTTCGCCACTGGTGACGATTGTTTCACCCGAGTCGGCCGAAGCAATTAGGCCTACTGCATCCACTGACGGATCCAAGGAATGAACAGGGCGATACCGATACCAACCACGTCAACAAGTAGAAAACCGAGGACCACAAAAGTGAAAAGGGAAAGCACTGGGCGGTCGTCCGACCCGTGATTAGGAAGCTGTCTCGGATTCTTGTGTTTCATTGGTTAAACCGCGCTGGTGAAGTGTCCGGTTGCCGAAACATCGGTGACGTGCAGGAATATCGACTCATCGCGGTGAAAGCCCCGGGTCGAACTGGGTTGCCTTGTTAGTATGACTGAACCGCCTCTTGGCATACAGCCGAGTGCCGGTCCCATCCCGGCCGGAGGTGGTGTTTTCCTCAGATGGTTCAACTGCGAGAGAAGATTTAGTGGCAAGTCTACGCTTAGAAGATGACCGAGGCCGCAAGGGCTATCGGCTGCAGTTTCGTGATGCGGAAAAGCGAAACCGAACGATCTGGCTTGGGGACGTTCCCGAGTGGCGGGCACAGGAAGTGAAAGAGCACGTCGAACACTTGCTAGACCGAGTGAAGAAAAAGCGTCCGCCGGAAATGGCAACGGCCGATTGGCTTAGTGGTATCGATGACGACTTGCGCAACAAGTTGGCTCGATGCGGTTTGTGTGAATCAGTCGCGAAACGTGTTGCCCGTGTTTTGACGTTGGAAAAGTGGATCGATGAATACATCGGCGAGCGTCAAGACGTAAAGGATTCAAGCAAAATCAGTTACCGGCAAGCGAAAGCGAATCTGATCGACTTCTTCGGCCGCAAGAAAATGTTGCGGAACATTACGCCTGCGGAAGGAAAGCGGTGGCGTGTTTGGTTGAAGACCAAAGGAAACCGGCGGGACAAAAAGAGAAAGACCATGGCCGAAGATACGGTCAGACGTCGAACGGCAACCGCGAAGCAGTTTTTCGCCGAAGCGGTTGAACGCGGCTACATGCCGGCGGACCCCTTTGCCAAGCTACCGAGCGCAATCCAAGGAAACGAAAAGAGGCAGTTCTTCGTTGAGGCAAGTGTCATCGAGCGCTGCATGGAGTATTGCCCCGACTTGGAGTGGCAGACAATCCTAGCTTTAGCCCGCTATGGTGCGATGCGTTGTCCAAGCGAGCTGGTAGCGTTGCGATGGTCGGACGTAGATTTGCCAGCCGGCCGCATGGTCATTAACGCAAGCAAGACGGAACACCATTCAACCGGCGGGGTCCGTGTCTGTCCCATCTTTCCTGAGTTACGGCCCTATTTAGAAGCGGCATGGGACGCGGCGCCCGAAGGAGCAGAATTTGTAATCAACCGCTACCGGCAATCCACTCAGAATTTGCGGTCCACGTTTCTGCTGATTTTAAAACGTGCCGGCATAACCCCATGGCCGAAGCTATTTCAGAACTGCCGCGCTAGCCGCGAAACGGAGTTGTTAGCCCGCTACCCCGCAAAGGACGTTGTGGGGTGGGTGGGAAACTCGATTCCCGTTGCGATGAAGTCTTATGCCATGGCAACGGATGAAGCGTTCAAGGCGGCATCGGACCCGCACGGGCAAACCATCGCTCCCCCCTCCGAGCCAAACAACGTGGCCCGTGATTCAGAACGAGGGCACAACGCGGATTCAGGATGCAACCGCGGTTGCACTGGCGGTTGCATTTCGAGCCAATCTGGCGCTATTGAGGACTTGGGCGACCCAGCCCTAAACGAAGAAAACACCGCAAAAAGCGGTGTTTTTATAGTTCAGGATAGCGTAGGAAACCACTACTTGATGGGCGATACAGAATTCGAATCTGTGACCTCTGCGGTGTGAACACAGCGCTCTAACCAACTGAGCTAATCGCCCCTTCCTTTCGATGCTTCTAAGTTAGCTTGCATTTTGATCGCCGACAAGTCGGGAAAATGCCTAGAAACTTTCCTCGCTGAGGACGTAGGCTCGATTGGGCACGTCCGCGTGTTTCCCGCTCGGCGTCAGCAGGGCTTGATAGACGCGATAGTCGATGGTGCTGCTGATGAACCGCGTGCCGCCGTCTGCCATCGCGGCGTTGAATCCGTTTTGATGCGCGGATGAGGGACGGGCCAGGTCAGAGGCATTGGACGGAGTCATCCGGTTCGTCACGGAATCGACGGTGGCTATCCGGTGCACCGGAGCCACCTTCGAGGCTCCATCGGATCGTTCGTCGTCTTCGTAATGCCACACCATTCCCTGCGTGAACCTCGCTGCAATCGGATACTGCACATCATCCTCATCCTCACGGATCAACAAATCGCCTGCATTCGCAAAGCCGGCACGATGCCATGGCATCGCCTGCAGGCTCTCCGCATACAACATTGTATTTCCTTGGCCATCCTTGAAATCATTCATTGTCACATTGGGGCCGACAGGGACCGCTGTGCCATCAACTCTCAAACCGGGGAATTTGTTATTGAAAATGGTATTGGGAATGGCCGACAACGACCGTCGTCACGACCACCTCAGCTTTTGTTACAGCGGTTCTCGCATTCATCGGTCACGCCTCACAAGAAGCCTTTGCGAATTTGCCAACTCCGACTGGATTCTAACACCTCGCTCGCTTTATTGCTACAATTCCGTAGAGTTGATCCGAAATGGAGCTTGTTGATTTTCTTCATTCGCTAACCGGTGGAATGGCGGCCGACGTTCTCACTATGTCTCTTTTCTTTTCCGCAGGATGCGCCACACTTTTCACGAAGGGTTTCACCAGATGGATGCAGCGAAGATTCTTGGGGCCATGATCGCCCAGCGTGTGAATCGCGGCAAGAAGTCGAGTATTTGAAGGCAATTGCACACAACCTTCGCATCGACCCGCGAACGTGCAACCAGATTCACCATCGCTTTGGGGCACGATGCATTTATTGATGCACGCGTGTCAATTCAGTGCGTCAATTCAGCGCATCGGCAGTCACATCGCCGGCGAGCAGATGCTTGACCAGCACGTCGTGAATTCGAGGCAGTCCCGCAGCGACTGCGGACGCGTAAAAATCGTTGGGATCGTTGTTTTGCCGGATCGCCGACCGAGCCGACGAATCAATCGGGACCACTTCCATTGCGGTCACGTTTCCTTGGTAGCCCACTTGTCCGCACGTGGCACAACCCGACGGCCAAGCAACCTGTTGATTCGGTTCGAGTTTCAGTCGGCTCGCCAGTTCAGCGGACAACGGGACGTCGTGTCGACAGTGGGGACACAATCGGCCAACACGCTTCTGGGCGACAACCACGGACAGCGCCTTGGCTAGATCGCCTGGATCGACACCGAGTTGGTTCATTCTCGCCACGGCACTGGCCGCATCTCGGCTGTGAATCGTCGCAACGACCAAGCAACCTTCGGTAGCCAGTTGAATGGCCATGGCGGCTGTTCGATGGTCATCAAGTCGATCGATCGCCACCACGTCCGGCAGCTGTGCAGACACCAACTCGATCGCTTCTGCTTTCGACATTCCCGGCAACTCACAGAGCGAAAGTTGGTTGACACCTTCGACATCCACCCAGGCTGCATCTTCGACGCTGCAGACGTGCACTTCGGGCGTCTTTCGGTCGGCAAGTGCTGAATAGAACGTGGTCGTTTTGCCGCTTCGGCGTGGGCCAGCGATCAAGACCAATCCCGATTTCTGATGCAGAACACTGTGGAAGCAGTCGTATTGAGTCGGCTGAAAACCGAGCTCACGAAGTCGGCGCGGTGTCGAGGTTGTCTTTCCCCGGACCATCGATACCATTGCCCCACCCACCGCCGGGCAAAACGTCGCTCGAATCGGCACTCGGTGATCGTTGTAGCGAACACGAAACTCCCCCGTTTGTCCGCTGGCAATCAACGTTGTTTCGAACGGTGCATCGCATCCGACTCGTGAAAGCACTTGTGAAATCAATCGTTTACCCGCGGAGCGATCAAGCGTCTCAAGTTCATACATCCCGCTGCCGTGGCGTGCTCGGATTCGAAACGCTTTCCCAATCGGTTCGATCAAGATCTGTTCAACGAAGCCTTGCACTAAGTGGCGGAGCACCCGACCCAACGATTCGTCACTGAGAGCGGAAGTAGGCGGGATCGAGGCGGCCTGTGGTAGCGACAACGAGCACGACCCTGTATCGGAATTGACCGACGCAACGGCTTGTGAGTTTTCACGATCGTCAACTTGCAAGTGCTCACTCGTTTGCGAGTCCTCGCACATGGGGTAGAGCGTGGAAAGCAAACGGTCAACCACCGCAGTGGGCGCGAAGAAGGGTCGCATTTGCCGGCCCGTCAAGGTGCGGACTTCGTCTGCCAGCAGCAGGCTGTCAGGCTTGGTGATCGCAACTTCAAGCGTCTTTCCGTCGTCACTTAACGGAGTGATTCGATGAATCCGACACCACTTGCTTGGCAACGATTCGTGGATATCCGGGTTGATCGGTAGAGGTTCGTTGCTGGGCGGATCAAAAAGCGGCAGCAGGTAGTGTTTTGCGTATCGCTTGGCCTCGTCGAGGCTTGTTTCGTTCGTCGCTTCGAAAATCGGCAATGTCGAATCGGGATCGCTCGACTCGGTTTGCGGATCCACGTGGCAAATCTGCGGGCTGCTACCGATGTGATTCGGAGCCAATACTGCAAATCCATTGTCGTCAAAGCCGTCACTGAAACCCGCGTCGCTCGGATGATGGATCGGTAGCGAGAAAATTGGCGTCATTGCGTTGTTCATCGTTCTAGCTTTGCTAGTGACATGCCATTGGAGAAAGGTGAATGCCCGATTGGAGAGGGCACCAATGACGGTTGAATGGACGATTCGGAAGCGGAAAACCCAGAAGGCTTGAAAGTGATCTGATAGGCACCATAGAGCGGGGAAGCCCCGGCACGAACCAGGTACAGTCGCCAGAAACAATCGGGGTTGTTCGCAGATGGCGTGGGAAACGTTTCAAGCGGTCCGATCGAAAAATGGGCGGGGGCGGGAACGGACAGATCGAGCTGCACGAGCGTGTCGGCGTAACGGCCCGTCCGTGCAAAATACAGCTGCTGTGCCGATTGAACCTCCGCCAAGTATTCAAACGCCTCTGCGGCGTGCCCCGTTTCGAGGCTTTGCGAACGGACGACGAACAGCACACCGCCGATTCCAACGACGGCGGCAATCAGCGCGATCACGGCGTACGTGGACATTCCACGTCGGCAGATTTGAGGCATCCATTCCGTTTTGGCAACTTGTAACTTCATAACAATCCGCTGTCGTGCTTTATCAATCTCAAGAATCGGTGGGGGGGGGAGCGGTTTGATCAGCAAGGGTGTCCAACGTGAGGGCAGCTACTTAAAGGGATAGCTTGCAGTCAGCAAAACCGACCCGAGGAACCGGGACAAAGCGCCACCGTGATCAGCGGATTCGTGAGAATCGTGCCGGTAGTAGTGGTCAGAACGAGCAGACGAGGGGTCGCGAGGGGAGCTCGGCGCTTGGTTTCGTGTTGAGACCCTCGACGACGCTCGGTGGCAGTGGACTGCCACCCGGTCCGAGGTCGTACCGTTTTTATCTTGTTTTTAGATCGAGCTTCGCAACGTTACCAGCCACTGCGACGGTCCTGCGGATCCGCCAAGCGGCTGGCTATCAATCATCCCGCTCTACTCAGTCAGCGAATTCGACGCAATCACACCAAATCCCCTAGGCCTCTTGTTTTTAGCTGGTTCATGTGGCAAACAAGTGCTTCCTCATGATCCAACTCTCCTAGGAAAAATGGCGCGTAAACGATGTCTCGACAGCGATTTTTTCGGCGTTCGTCCCTCAACTCGTTCTTTTCCGCAGCCAAATCGCGGTCCAATCGCCGGCGGCTCGGGCTGGAATTGCTGGAAGATCGTCGAGTTTTAGCGGCTGCAGTCGATTTGGCTTCGATTCAAGGCCAAGTTTTTAAGGATCTCCTTGGCGACGGCTACACGGCCGGAGAAGAAATTGCCGGGGCGTCCGTCGAGCTTTATCGGGACAATGGTGATGGGAGTTTCAATCCAGCAGCGGGGGACACTTCGCTAGGAACACGGACGACCGACGCGGGGGGCAACTACGTCTTTTCGCGATTGACCGCGGGAACCTATTTCGTATTTCAGCCAGCTCAAAGCGTCGACGGGCGGACGATCTCGCAAGCGGTTTCGCCGGCGACCAACCTTGATGCGACCGCGGTTCAAGGGGTGATTGTTGACACGATCGATAGTTTTGACCAAACCGAGCAGTTGGTTCTCGATACCACCAATGACGGGACGCCGGTCACATCGTCGGTTGCCGCCCCCGAGGTGATCGGCGGCGAACGCGATTTGTTTGTCAACAAGACCAGTGTTAACGGATCGGTACAGCTGAGTGTCGACAACCCGCTACTACCAAACTTGTTGACTTTTGATTCCATCCTGTCCGGGAATGGAGAGAGACGCGTCAGCTGGGATGGAGTCGATGGTGACGCGGCCACGATCGATGACACCGGACTCAGCGGAACCGATCTGACACGTGGTGACACGGCGGCGGGGATCCGACTGCAAGTGGGCGCAGACTTAGCCGGTGGCACGGCCATCGTTCGTCTCTATAGCGATGATGGTGCGGCCGGCACTGCAACCCGTTTCAGCACGACAACGCTCGCGATTCCGGTGACCGGTGGTGACCCGTCGGCTGCGGAGTTCATCGAATTTACTGCGTTCACCGCTGGAGGTGGCGGCGGAGCGGATTTGACCCGTATCGGTGCCATTGAGTTAGAAATTAGTGGCGCGACCAATGTCAATGGAACGGCCGAATTGGTCGGTTCGATCGGACCAACATTCTTTACACAGAACTTTGCGAACTTTGAAACAGCCGATCTGAGTTTGACCAAGACGGTGGATACGGCAGCCCCTACCGTGGGGCAGAACGTCACGTTTACAATCACGCTTAGCAATGCTGGCCCCAACTCGGCGACAGGCGTCGAAGTTACCGATTTGCTGCCTGCCGGATTGACGTTTGTCAGCAGTTCGCCATCACAGGGAACGTACGACTCCACAACCGGTTTATGGGACGTGGGCACGATCGCCAACACGACAACCGCGACGTTGGCGATTGTTGCAACCGTTGCGGTCGCGGGCGTCCAAACGAATTCTGCGGAGATCACTGCGTCGGACCAAGTCGATCCCGACAGCAGCCCCGGCAACGCGGCCACCCTTCCAAACGAAGACGACACGGCGTCGGCCGTTGTATCCCCTCAAACGGTCAACGTCGCATTGTCAAAAACCATTGACAACGCGTTGCCAAACTTTGGCGAAAACGTCACCTTCACCATCACGGCCTCGAACTCAGGGCCCTCGACTGCGACCGGCGTGATCGTTCGTGACGTTTTGCCGGCAGGCTTGTCGTTCGTTTCGGCCGTTGGTAGCCAGGGCAGCTACAACACGACCGACGGAACATGGAATGTCGGTAGTATCGTGGTGGGCGCAACACCGACGTTGACTCTCATCGGCACCGTCAATGCGTTGGGGTTGCAAGTGAACACAGCGGAGGTCATTGCCATCGATCAAACGGACACCAATAGCACCCCGAACAACAATGACCCGACCGAAGATGATCAAGACTCAGTCTCGTTCGATACGCCGGTGGCTGATTTATCCTTGACGAAAACTGCAAACAACGATCGCCCGAACGTCAACGAAGCCATCAGTTTTACGATCACGTTGGACAATGCAGGGCCGGCACCTGCGACAGGAGTCGCGGTCACGGACATCCTGCCCGCGGGAGTCTCGTTCATCTCTTCCACGGTCAGCGTCGGCGACTACAATGCATCGACGGGGATCTGGACGGTGGGAAATGTCGCCGTCGGCAACAATCCAACGTTAACGATCAACGCACGACTGGATGGCCAAGCCGCCGCAACCAACACGGCGCAAATCAGTGCGGCGGATCAGACGGACTCGGACAGCACCCCGGGGAACAACGTCGAAGCGGAAGACGACCAGGCAACCGTGACCGTGACCCCTCGAACCATCGACCTTTCGCTGACAAAGGCGGTTGACGTCGCTCGCCCCGCACCCGGGGAAAATGTCGTCTTTACGGTCAACGTTACCAACGCCGGACCCGATACGGCGGCGGGAGTGGTGGTTTCCGACACGCTGCCTGCAGGCCTTTCCTTTGTTTCGTCGACGGTTACCGACGGCGTCTTCTCGGACGGTACTGGCCTCTGGACGATCCCCGAAATTCCGACTGGAGCCACGTCGACGTTGACGATTACGGCTCAGTTCAATGCGACTTCGGTTTTGTCGAACACCGCACAAGTGAGTGCCGCGAACGAATTCGATATCGACAGCACGCCTGGAAACGACTCCCCCGCCGAAGACGATCAGGCCTCGGTAACCTTATCGCCCGCGACCGCCGATTTGTCCTTAACCAAAAACGTTGACAACGGCGTGCCGAACGTCGGCGAAAATGTGGTCTTCACGGTGACGGTCTCCAATGCGGGGCCCGATTCAGCAACAGGGGTTGTCGTTCGCGACCTGTTACCGGCCGACACCACCTTTGTTGCCTCCACACCCAGCGTCGGAGCCTACAATCCGACGACAGGGCGTTGGGACCTGGGAATGCTCGCAGCCAGCGGTTCGGCAACGCTTTTGATTGAAGCGACGCCACAATCGACCGCCCTGATTACCAATTCGGCAGAGATCATCCAGGCGGATCAATTCGATCCAGATTCCACGCCCAACAACAACGTGTTGACCGAAGACGATCAAGACGACGTCGCGATCCAGTCACAGCAGATTGATTTGTCGGTAACCCAATCCGTCGACAATGCAACTCCCAATGTGGGTGAAGAAATTACGTTTACCATAACGGTTTCCAATGCGGGTCCAAGCCGGGCAACGGGCGTCGTCGTGACCGATTCCTTGCCCACCGGAGTGACGTTGATTCGCAGCGTACCGAGTCAAGGGAGCATCAACACCTCGACCGGCGCATGGTCGGTTGAAGCCGTACGAGCGGGCGAATTCGCCACGCTGACGTTGGTGGGCCGCGTCGATGCTTTGGGCGACTACACCAACACGGCGCAAGTGACCGCAGCCAACCAAGTCGATGTCGACTCCACGCCTGCAAACAACGTGGAAAGTGAGGACGATCAAGCAAGTGTTGCCTTCCGCACGCCGGTGGCGGACCTTTCGTTGATCAAGAACGCGACCAACCTGTCGCCCAACATGGGAGAGGCCGTCACCTTTCGGATTGAATTGACCAACGATGGCCCTGATCCGGCCACCGGAGTCCGGGTGACCGATATCTTGCCGCTCGGCACCTCTTTCGTTTCAACCAGTTTGACGGCAGGGACCTACGACGCGGGCACGGGACTTTGGGACATCGGGACCGTTGCGGCACAGAGCATGGTCACGCTGAACATCGTGGCAACCATTGACACGCCAGGTTCTAAGACCAATACCGCGCGAGTGACCACAGCGAATGAAGCGGATCCTGATTCCACGCCAGGCAACAATATTTTGGCGGAAGACGATCAAGATGAAGTCACCGTGACACCGCCATTGATTGATTTGTCCCTCACGAAAACGGCCAACAACGATCGGCCAACGCTTGGTGACAACGTTGACTTTACCATCACCGTGACAAACGAGGGTCCCAATGATGCAACCGGAGTCGTTGTCACGGATACGTTGCCGGCGGGATTGAGTTTTGTCAGCAGCACGTTGTCAGCGGGTAGCTACAGTTCGGCAACAGGCATTTGGACCGTCGGCGATCTGGCGCAAGGTGCATCCGCTACGCTGACACTGACCACAACGGTCAATGCGTTCGATGCCCTGACGAACGTGGCCGAAGTGACTGCAGCAGACCAAGCCGACGTGGACAGCACGCCGGGAAACAATCTTGCGAACGAGGATGACTATGCATCAGCAACCCTCACACCCGCCAGCGCCGATTTGTCACTGACCAAGACGGTCGACAATGCATCACCCAACGTCGGCTCGGAAATCACTTTCACGCTAACGCTGGCCAATTCGGGACCAGATGCTGCCGACGATATCATCGTGACCGATCCGTTGCCCAGCGGGTTGAGTTTTGTTCGCAGCACGCCGACGGTAGGAACGTACAACGAAACCGACGGTCGTTGGCAAATCCCAACTTTGGGTACGAATGGTACGGCAAGCTTAGAGATCGTTGCGTCCGTGCTGGGGCAAAACGAAATCACCAACGTGGCGGAGGTCACGGCGTCGAGCCAATTTGATCCTGACAGCATTCCAGCGAACGACAATCCGGACGAAGACGATCGAGCCGCCGTGACGCTGACACCTCAGCTGATTGACTTGGCGTTGGCAAAGATCATCGACGAACCAGCACCCAACGTGGGCGAAACGATCGAGTACACGTTGACGCTCAGCAATTCGGGACCGTCCACCGCGACCGGTGTGGTTGTCACCGACCTATTACCGAATAACTTAACCTACAGTTCGTCAACGCCAAGCCAAGGCAACTACGATCCCGCGACGGGGCTTTGGACCGTCGGCAATGTGGCCGTTGACATCACACCCAGCTTGGTGATTCGCGCGGTGGTGCAGAACACCCGCAGTGAAACGAATGTTGCCGAAGTCACCGCAGCGGACCAAACCGATGTCGACAGCACGCCCGGCAACAATGTGGCCGGAGAAGACGACCAGGCCTCGGTGATTTTTTCCACTCAGGTAGCTGATTTGTCCCTCACGAAAACGGTCAATCAATCGGAACCCGATCGCGGTGCCGACGTCACGTTTACGGTCCGCGTGGCAAACGCGGGCCCCAACGCTGCTACCGACGTGACGGTGACCGATTCATTGCCGGCTGGTTTAACCTTTGTTTCCTCGACCGCAAGCGGTGGGACCTATTCCGCAGCCAACGGCCAATGGGTGATCGAGCAAATTGATTCAGGCGGACAAGCTTCGTTGACCATCACCGCGACCGTAGATTCCGCAACCCCAAGCACCAACCGGGCCGAGGTGACCGCGAGTCGCCAATTTGACCCGGACAGTACGCCTGGGAACGGCGTCGACGGTGAAGACGACCTTGCCACGGCCACGGTAACGCCAAACGTTGTCGACATGTCGGTTGCCACCAGCGTCGATAACGATGCCCCACTTGAAGGTGAAACGATTGTGATCACGATTCAAACTGCAAACGCGGGGCCTGCGAATGCGACGGGCGTCGCGGTGCGCGTGGTTGTGCCGACCGGGCTGACCCTGTTGGCGTCGAATCCGTCGCAAGGAACCTATGATCCGGCGACGGGCGTTTGGACCGTTGGCTCCGTTACGGCGGACACCGAACGCGAGTTGGTGTTGACCACGCGAGTGGACGAACGAGGTTACAAAGAACTGGATGTGCAAGTGATTGCAACGGATCAGTTTGACATCGACAGTACGCCGGACAACAATGTCGAGGATGAAGACGATCAAACAACGCTGATCATTCGGGCTCCTCGGTTGTTGACAAAGCGACTGTTCTTGGCGAGGTAGCGTGGTTTGTTCAGGCGTTCTCGTTCCCTTTCCTTCAAGTTCCTACCATGAAGCCCCTCCGTTTCTTGTGTTCTTTGTTCCTGCTTTTGGCCGCTGCGTTGAGCGACTCCAGCGGGCAAGAGCCGCGCGTCCGATGCGAACAGACCGATGATGCAATTTTGGTTTCCGTTGATGGAAAATCCGCATTGCGATACAACAAGTCGATTCAAAAACCTCCGAAGAATATGGAGTCGGTTTACCAACGCAGCGGCTACATCCATCCGGTTTACTCACCAAACGGCCAAATCGTCTCGGGTGATTTTGCACCGGATCACGCTCATCAGCACGCATTATTCGGTGCCTTCGTTCAGACGACATTTGAAGGGCAGCGGCTTGACTTTTGGAACCAATTGAAGAAGGAAGGACGCGTATCGCATGTGGCTGTAACGCGTGTCGAGAGCGGCAATCAATCCGGCACCTTCTCGGTCAAGTTGCTTCATGAATCGATTCGCGATTCAGCGCATCCCGTCGCCGTGCTCGAAGAGGTGTGGACCGTAACGGCCTATGCGACCGGGGAGCCTGCGGTCGTTTTTGACATCGAGTCCGAAATCACCTGCGTCGCGGAATCGGAGCTCACCATCAACAAGTATCACTATGGCGGAATGGCGTTTCGTGGTAGCAATCAGTGGGTCACCGAAGCGAGTGAAAAAGCGATGGGGCAGTACATCAAGAAGGCAGCGGAGCAACCCGATTTGCCACTACCTGAAATGGAAGTCGCACGGCATCAATTTCTGACGAGCGATGGCAACCGGCGTTTCAAAGGGAACGCATCGCACCCAAAATGGGTCAGCATTTATGGCCCGGTTGATGGCCGGTTGTGCGGGATGGCGATGCTAAGCCACCCCAGCAACTTCCGCTTCCCTCAGGCGGTGCGCTTGCATCCGAGCAAGCCCTACTTCTGCTTTGCACCCATGGTCGATGGTGCCTTCGTTCTCAAACCGGGTGACAAACTCCGGGAACGCTACCGATACGTCGTTTTCGATGGTGAGCCCGAGGCGGACATGCTGCACGGCCAATTCGATGACTTTGCATCGCGAAACTGAACCATTGCTTCGATCACAATACTCGCAAGAAAGACCATTCCCATGAGATCCCTCTCGATTGGCTGGATTGTCTGCGTCGCCACCCTTTTGCCCGATGCGGCTTTCGCTCAAGAGCCCGAAGTCGAAGCCGAGTCAACACGGCGGATTGACGGCTACAAGGGCATTTGGTTTACACTCGGCCAATTCTACGGCAAGGGTTCGGATGGCGAAGTCTATGCAGCCAGATCGCGAGATCCAACCTTTCCATTTGGCGATAAGTATTCGGGTGGTTTAGGAACCTACACCGCAAAACATACCCCCTTGGCGATCTATTGCGCCGACGTCGAGAAGACCTTTTTCGTGTACGGTGGAACCACGGGGCCAGATCAACGCCACTTGTTGTGCATGGTCTCGTACTACGATCACAAGACCAACCGCGTCCCAAAACCGGTCGTGGTTTATGACAAGAACGGCGTCGACGATCCCCATGACAATCCAAGCTTAGCCGTCGACGATCGTGGCCACATTTGGGTGTTCGTTTCTGGACGCGGATCCGCTCGTTCCGGTTTCAAGTATCGCAGCGTGAAGCCGTATCAAATCGATGCATTCGAGCAGGTCTCTGAGGAAGAGATGACTTACCCTCAACCTCATTTCGTTGCAGCCCAAGGGTTCTTGCATTTGTTCACCAAGTACACTGGCGTTCGCGAATTGTATTTTGAACGAAGCCGAGATGGACAAGATTGGAGCCAAGACCTCAAGCTAGCCGGTATCCGTGAACCAGGTGATCAAAAGGGCGGGCACTATCAGACCAGCGCCCGGACCGGCAACCGGATCGGAACGTTTTTCAATCGGCATCCCAATGGAAATGTCGATGCACGTACTGATATCTACTATGCCCAAACCGAAGACATGGGGACAACATGGACCTCCGTTGACGGAAGCACGTTGTCGTTGCCTCTCACGGACGTTGAAAATCCTGCTCGGGTGATCGACTACGCCTCTCAGGGACAAAACGTGTACCTCAAAGACATGGCGTTTGACGACCAAGGAAACCCGGTCTTCTTGTATGTGACCAGCTCCGGTCATGAGCCTGGCCCGCCCAACGATCCACGTCAGTTCCGAATCACTCACCATGATGGTGCCAAATGGAAAACAAGCATCATCTGTTCAGCCGACCACAACTATGACATGGGAAGTCTGTATTTGTTGAACGATCGATGGATGGTCTGTGTTCCCGCAGAGACGGGGCCGCAACCCTACCAAGCCGGTGGCGAGATGGTGATGTGGGAAAGCCGAGATGATGGCCAACATTGGCGACTGTCGCGACAATTGACGGTCGATAGCCCTAGCAATCACAACTATGCTCGACGGCCGATCGACGCAAAGGATCCCTTTTTTGTCTTCTGGGCGGACGGAGACCCCACGACACTTAGCCAGAGCCATCTGTACTTTGCCGATTCCACTGGCCAGCACGTGTTCGAACTGCCGTACGAGATGACCGCCGCGGAAGCAGAACCAAGCCGGATGGAGAAACGGGAGGAACGTTGAGTCACCCTGGAAAAAAAGGCCAGCCGTCCGGAGGGAAATTGGACGACTGGCCGATCTTCTTCTTCGGTTTGCGCCGCAGGGGGCCAACAAAGGCGTCCGGTGGCAGGTAGAGTCCACGTCGAGACTCCTCGCCCCCATCTTAATCAGAAACGCCGCCAACGTCAGCGCAAAAAGAATGGGTGGATCGATTCAATTCTGCCCAGAAAAACGGGAGATCGTGCCCGAAAGAGACGTTTTCTCTCGATTGCGTCAGCGAACGCCGTGCAGCAGTTCCTCGAAATTCAGCTCCAATTGCTCGTCACGTTGGTCGCAATCGAATTCCCGAAAGATCAGACTCGGCTGGATATCGCGGCTATTTTGATACTTGTCACTGTAGCCATGGTTGCATTCGCCTTCGATTTGCAGGTAGTAGATCTGGCAAACCCGCATGTTCGGGTAGATCCGCACGGGCTGCACGCAGTGCATTTCCAAGGTCCATGTACCGCAATAGCCAACATCGCCCAGTGCTCCACCGGGATTGATAAACAGCCCCAATCGTCCGAACGAGCTGCGGCCTTGAATCATCGGCACCAAACCGCGAGTCTCGGTGTATTCGACGGTGCGTCCCAGATACAGTTGGCCGGGCTGTAGCGTCAGCCCCTCGTCGGGAATTTCCAGCCGCCGGTAGCGGTTCGGCGTGGCTGCATCGAGTACCACTTCCTCGTAGACGAGCAATTCGTGGTGCAGCGACAAGTCGTAGCTGTTGGGGTTGATCCGGTCAGCGTCAAACGGATCGATGACCAAGTCACCGTTTAACCTACGCCTAATTTCGTCACCCGATAGAAGCATTGGTAATCTTGTGGGGGTTCAGTGGAAGGCTTTGTCGAAAAAGTTCTCGCCACGGCGATAGATCTGATTGTCTGCGACGATTGGGCTGGAGTCAATGATTTGTGGGCCCACAAGATGCTCTTGGTCGGATATATTTGTGGGTAGATCCGACCGGGTTGTCTTTGACGGTTCATCGCTTGGGGAAGATCAGCGTGTGCGAATCAAGAGGTTTTGAGTGAACGACTTGGACGACGTGATGCAGTTGCCCGACGACTTTGACGGCCGGGTGCGTTTGTTTCCGTTACCCGATTTGGTCCTGTTTCCTCATGCGATGCAGCCGCTGCACATTTTTGAACCTCGGTATTGCGAAATGCTCACCGAATCGCTGTCATCGGACCGATTGATCGCCATGGCCACGCTGACTGGGGGTATTTCAGCGGTCAAAGCCGATTCGCCACCGATTGCAACGACGGTCTGTATCGGTCGCATCCTGTCGCACGCCGAACTCGAAAACGACCGGCATAACCTCTTATTGGTCGGAACCAAGCGGGCAACCATTATCCGTGAACTTGATACGGGCCGCTCTTTTCGAACCGCCGAGGTCGAGGTGCACCCCGATATCTATCCACCGGCCGGGGCAGAATCTCGGCGTGAGGTCAAGAAGAAACTGCTCGAGGCATTTGCGACAGTGATCCCGCCGAGTCAGCAAGCAACGCAAAGTCTGACCGAATTGATGGCTGGGCAGATGGGATTGGGGCCGATCACCGACATCATTTCTTACACGTTGCCGTTCGAGGTGCAGGCAAAGCTGAGGCTACTGAACATCGCGAACGTAGACGAACGGGCCATCGAACTGATTGAGTTGCTGCGAAGTGGTACGGTTCAGCTGAGTTCGGTATCGATCGAGGAGCAATCGGGAGACGCCGGTTCGGGCGGCAATCCGCCATTTCCGCCACCCTTTAGCCTGAATTGAGCTGGGAACGGAGATCGCGAGCTCGATTTGCGACGCGTTGTCGATTCGGTAGCGAACCGTTATCGTGTTGATCTCGAGCGGGCGACGTCGCTTGAGTGACCTGTTCCGTTTGGCGGCCCCTGGTCGTGGCCCACTTCTATCTTCCTCACGTGAATCGTGAAAGCTATCCGAACAATTTTGGAGTCTTTTGATCTCCGCTCCTCTGGTAAATGGATTGTGCTGGCATCGCTGGTCGGCGTCGTCGCTGGACTTGGCGCGATCATTTTTCAGCTCCTTGGCCAGTTAGTCGTCCACGTCTCGCTCAGCCAGTTTGCAGGTTACGCACCTCCCGAAGCGGCCGGCGAGCACGTTTTGTTCGAGCACCCCAGTGGCACGATGGTGCCTTGGATGATTGTCTTGATCATGATGATCGGTGGATTGATTTCGGGGCTGCTCATCTACACGTTTGCTCCCGAAGCTGAAGGACACGGCACGGACGCGGCGATCGACGCCTTCCACAATAAACGGGGTGTCATCCGCGGACGAATCCCCTTCATCAAGACGATTGCCTCTGCCATTACCTTGGGAACCGGCGGTTCGGGTGGACGGGAAGGTCCGATTGCGCAAATCGGTGCGGGTTTTGGCTCTTGGCTTGGAACCAAACTCAAACTGTCGCACCGTGATCGTCGCATCATGTTGGCCGCGGGGATGGGAGCCGGTGTCGGAGCGATCTTCCGTGCTCCCTTAGCAGGAGCGGTTTTCGCGGGTGAAATTCTCTACAGCGACGCAGACTTAGAAGCGGACGTGATCGTGCCGGCCGCAACCTCATCGATCGTCGCGTACAGCGTCTACACGCAATCGCTGCCCGCCGAGACACGCTTCATGCCGTTGTTTGGCGACGCGCTCGAACATTCTTTCAACTCGCCGATCGAGTTGATCCCGTATGCTGCGTTGGCCGTCATCTTGACCATCGTCGGCATGATCTATGTGAAGACCTTCTACGGCACCCACGATCTGTTCCATCGTTTGCCGATCATCCCTCACATCCGACCTGCGATCGGAGCGGGTTTTGCAGGGATCCTTGCGATCGGACTGTTGCACCTTTTTCAGGGCGACACGCGAGTGTTCGCCACACTCGGAACGGGCTACGGCACGCTGCAAACGGCGTTGACGTCCGCGGCTGATCTTGGCGTTCCGCTGCTGCTGACCATCGCATTCGCGAAAATTGCGACCACCTCCCTGACGATCAGTTCGGGCGGCTCGGGTGGTGTGTTCGGTCCGTCGATGGTGATTGGCGGTTGCCTCGGAGCGGCAGTCGGATTGGGGTTCCAGTCCATTTGGCCGTCCGTCGTCACGGAGCCCGAAGCCTTCGCCGTGGTCGGCATGGCCGGCTTTTTCGCGGGAGTCGCGCGAGCGCCGGTGTCGACGATCATCATGGTTCGCGCGATGACCGGCGACTTTGGCTTGTTGGTCCCCACGATGTTGGTCGTGACGTTGACCTTTGTGACCAGCCAAAATTGGACGCTGTACCGAAAACAAGTCCCCACGCGAATGGATTCGAAAGCCCATCGAGGTGACTTCATCATTGATGTTCTCGAAGGACTTCGCGTCCGTGACGTGTTTAAGCCGGAACGCAAGTTGATACTGATTCCCGAAGGCATGAAGCTCGATGACATTGTGCATCGACTGGCTCGCAACCACCAGCACTACTTCCCGGTCGTGGACGCCGAGAACTCGATCGTCGGCATTTTCACAGACAACGACGTTCGATCGTATCTCTACGATGACACGTTGTGGGAGTTGGCCGTCGCGCGTGATGTCATGGTCACCAATTTCACGAGTGTCGGTCCTGATGACGACTTGAACACGGCGTTGAAGCGGTTTACCTCCATGAATGTCGATGAGTTGCCTGTCATCGAACCCAAGAACAAAACGAAGCTGCTTGGCATGATTCGCCGTAAAGAAGTGATCTCCGCCTACAACCAACGGCTGATGGAACACAAAGAAGCTGCGGCCGAGTGACACACCACGCTGGCACCACTTTTGTGTAGAATTCCTTTCTGAAAGAATTGCCCCCGTTCAATCTGACCTTCCCCGCCTTTTGGAGTTGTACCCCCATGAACCGACTGCTTCTGTCTGCAATCCTTGCCACCTCGTTCTGTCTCTTGAGCCTTGCGACCTCGACCCACGCAGAGGAACCGACGGTTGGGAAATGGGTTTCGCTTTTCAACGGCAAGGATCTTGAGGGTTGGACCCCTAAGATCCGCAACCATGAACTTGGTGATAATTTTGCCAATACCTTCCGCGTCGAAGACGGGTTATTGAAGGTTCGCTACGATGGCTACGAGGCGTTTGACCAAACGTTCGGCCATCTGTTCTACAACCAACCCTTTTCGAATTATCGTTTTCGCGTGGAGCACCGCTTTGTGGGCGACCAGTGCAAAGGGGGGCCGGGTTGGGCCACTCGTAACAGTGGCGTGATGATTCATGGTGAAGACCCAAAGACAATGGCAGTGGATCAAGATTTTCCGGTGTCGATCGAAGTTCAACTGCTTGGCGGGAATGGCAAGGACAAGCGAACCACCGCGAACCTTTGCACCCCGGGCACCAATGTGGTCATGAACGGCGACTTGTTTATGCCACACTGCACCAGTTCGACGTCGGAAACGTACCATGGCGAGCAATGGGTCACGGTCGAAATCGAAGTGCATGGCAACCGTTTGATCAAGCACATCATCGACGGAAAAACCGTACTCCAATACGGCCAACCCCAACTCGATGAACGCGACGGTCATGCCAAAGAATTGGCGGAAAAGCAAGGCACCGTCCAGCTCTCGGGCGGTTCGATCTCGCTGCAATCAGAAAGCCATCCGATCGACTTTCGAAAGGTTGAAATCATGATCCTGGAAGACGAGTAACCCAACATGTCAAGCAAGGCCGACGTTACAAAGAAAGTGAGTGCGATTGCACCCGCTTGGTGGGACTACACCACTTTGGAGCAAGCGTTGATCGAGGAAGCGGCGGCGTTGTCGATTGCAGAGATTCAATCGCTCTCGCGACCCGGCTTCCAAGTCGTGATCTACGATACGCTCGAAGACTTTTATCTTGCCGAAGCGCTCGAATACGTTGATGCGTGGCGGCAATCGACCGACGACAACCCCGTCGGCATTTGCGGACCGATCGGGCCAACGGAACAATTGCCGCTGGTGGCTCGCTTGATCAACACGCTCGACATCGATGTGCGAAGCGGGCACTTTTGGGGAATGGACGAATGGGTGATCGACGGCAAGGAAGTCTCGCCATCCCATCCGTTGTCGTTCGAGAAATGCGACCGTGAAGCGTTGTTTGATCGTCTCGATTCAAGGCTGCGGATGCCAAATGCGAACTTGCATTTCCCCAGAGCGGACACCGGAGTGTATCGAGCCAGTTGGGAGGACGGTGTCCGGTGTGCCGTGATGCAGGGCGGACAGGGTGACGTCAAGCATTGGGCGTTTAACGATCCGCTGCGGCGCGAAGGCCAGTGGGCGGACGCACCGCCAACACCTCAGCAGTATCGTCAATTGGGAACACGTGTGGTTGAGTTGCACCCGTTAACGATTGCTCAAAACGCGCGAACCAGCGGTGGTGGGAACATTTCGTTGGTGCCAACCTCGGCCGTAACCGTCGGACCACTGGAAACGTGGAAAGCCGAGAAGGTTTCCATCTGGCATGCCGGCACCCACGACAACCCCTTCGGCCAACGATTGACGGCGTTCATGATCTCAAAAGGCATCGCCAACTCGGCGGTTCCGATGTCGTTGCTTGCCGATCATCCCAACGTGCAATTCAATTATTACCGCGCCGGCATCGGCACTTGCTCGATCGAAATGCATTGATGCTCAGCAGCCTTTCCATGCTTGACATGGTTTACCTCGTCATCGGCGCCCTGGGGATCGGATTCAGCAAGTCCGGATTTCCAGGCGTCAGCATGTTGCATGTGATCGTGTTTGCATTGGTTTTCGGTACAAAAGAATCCACCGGTGTTTTATTGCCAATGCTTGTCATCGGCGATTTCTGCGCGATCAAGTTTTTTGGTCGCAAGGCGGATTGGAGCCATGTGCGCAAATTGTTGCCGCCGACCTTGCTGGGAATCGTGATGGGTTGGCTGTTGATGGGGCGTTTAAACGAAGACGCGTTCCGTTTACTCGTGGGCACCATCATCATGGTGTTGACGGGGATTCAGGTGCTGCGGCTATGGCGTCCCGAATCGTTTGATGGGGTGCCGCACACGCCATGGTTTGCAATTGTATTGGGACTGCTTGCCGGAATGACCACGATGTTAGCCAACGCTGCCGGACCGGTGGTGGCCTTGTATTTGGTGGCCGTCAACATGCCCAAATGGGAATTGATCGGCAGCAGCGCCTGGTTGTTCTTGGTCCTGAACCTGATCAAATTGCCGCTCAGCTTTAACCTCGGATTGATTCACCTCGAATCCTTGGTGGTCGACGCGATGTTTGCTCCCGCCATCCCGATCGGCATGTTGGCGGGTCGTTGGTTGGTCAGCCGCGTGCCGCAACGCTGGTTCAACAGCATCTTGTTGGCATTCACGGCGATTGCCGCAGCACGGTTACTGGGTTGGATCTAGGCGATGATCTCGTGAATCGGTTCGACCGCTTCGACCCCCACGAGTTTTTGGTTCAAGCCGCCGTAAAAATAAGACAACCGATTGGGGTCCAATCCCATTTGATGCAAGATTGTGGCGTGTAGATTCTTGACTTCCAGCGGATTCTCCGCCGCCTTCGACCCCAGTTCATCGGTGGTCCCGTGGCTGATGCCCCCCTTGATCCCACCGCCAGCCATCCACATGGTGAAGCCAAACGCATTGTGGTCGCGGCCGGTTCCCTGAGCGTATTCCGCGGTCGGTTGGCGACCAAACTCGCCGCCCCAGACCACCAATGTTTCGTCCAGCATCCCGCGGTTCTTCAGGTCGGCTAGCAGGGCTGCAATCGGTTGATCGGTCTCGCCGGCGTGTCGGTTATGGTTCGCTTCCAAGTCACCATGAGCATCCCAATTCGCATCGTTGTGCGATCCACCACTATACAATTGGATAAACCGAACCCCTCGTTCGACCAATCGGCGAGCAATCAAGCATCGTTTGCCAAAATCGCGTGTCAACGGATCGTGGACACCATAACTTTGCAGTGTCCGGGCATCTTCGGATTCAAGATCAACCGCTTCCGGGGCAGTCGATTGCATTTTGTAAGCCAATTCGTAGCTGGCGATACGTGATGACAAATCATCATTTCCGGGCCGATCCTCTAGATGCCGAGTGTTGGCCTGTTGAATCGAATCGATCAATTGACGTTGGACACCGCTAGGCAGGTCACTCGGTGGAGCCAGGTCCAGGATCGGTGCTCCCTCGCTGCGAAACACGTTGCCTTGATAAGTGGCCGGCATGTAGCCGCTGCTCCAATTCTTTGCGCCGCTGATCGGGCCACCGCTTGGGTCAAGCATGACGACAAAGCCAGGTAGATTCTCGTTCTCGGTTCCGAGACCGTAGGTCAACCAAGATCCCATCGCCGGATTGCCCGACAAAATTTTGCCGCTATTCATCATCAACATTGCCGAGCCATGGATTGGCGAATCAGCCGTCATGGAATGCAAAAACGCAATGTCATCGACGTGTTTAGCGAGATGCGGAAACAACGTGCTGACGTATTTACCGCATTGCCCGTGTTGCTGGAACTTCCATCGAGGTTCAACGATCCGGCCACCTGATTTGTGCCCTCCGCGACCAAACGTTTTCACCTCGACCGTTTTTCCGTCCATGCCGATCATGCTGGGTTTGTAGTCGAAGGTATCAATGTGACTTGGCCCCCCATACATGAACAGAAAGATCACCGATTTCGCCTTGGGAGCAAAATGCGGCGGCTTGGCGGCCAAGGGGTTGACGAAGGTCGCTTCCGTGGCCGCAGTGGACTCAAAAAACCGGTCCGCGGACAGCATCGACGCCAATGCGGTGGCACCGAAACCCGCCCCGGTTTGCCAAAGGAACTCGCGTCGCGTTCGGCCACAGAAGTTGTTTTGTTTCGTCATCTCAATCAATCCACAAACAGAAATTCGTTCCAGTTCATTACCGTCAAAGCAAACAGCTCGACCGCGCGATCTCGATCGATTCGATCGTTGGCTTGCAGGGACTCGATCAGTTCCTTTCCCTCAACGAGCTCGGCATCGGTCGCATCGCGTGCAAACACGATGCGGATCGTACGCCGCACGACCTCTTCGTTACTCAAACCCGCCGCCTCGATCGACTTGGCGAGTCGCTTGGCTTGCACATGAACAAAGTCGCTGTTGAGCAGCGACAACGCTTGGCCCGGTTGCAGCGTCATGAACCGAGCCTCACACGTTTGATCCGGATCCGGAAAATCGAACACACTCAAAATTGGCGTCAAGAGGGATCGTTTGACATGAATGTAGACACTCCGTCGGTTCCGCTCAGCCGACGACGAATCCCCCCATCCTTTACCGGGTACCGATTGCCCGGCCAGCACCTCGGCCGACAAGGCTTCATAGAAACTGGGGCCGTAAACCGCAGGATTGAGTGATCCGTTGACCGCCAGGATTGAATCGCGAACCTCCTCGGCACTCAATCGCCGTGAATCAAACCGCCAGAACAGATCATTGCCAGGATCAACTTCCAAGCCATCGCTTCGCGATCTCGATGACATTTGATACGCACGGCTGTTCATTATCAGTCGATGCATCGATTTGATTCCCCAATCGCGACGAACAAATTCTTGAGCGAGCCAATCGAGCAGTTCAGGGTGTGTCGGTGGGGTGCCGAGTTGACCAAAGTTGTTGCTGCTGCGAACGATACCGCGACCAAAATGGAATTGCCAGATCCGATTGGCCATCACGCGAGCCGTTAGCCGATTGTCAGGCGACGTCATCCATTCCGCCAGGACCCGGCGACGCCCCCACGATGCGTTGCCATAGGCATCGGTGCGACGACCGTTGTCCCCAACACCGTCTGGCGGCTCGGACAAGCGAGGCTCGTCCGCCTCAAAGATATCTGGAAACGACGGCTGGACCTCCTCGGCGGGCGAATGCGGGTTGCCGCGAAACAGGACGAAGGTCTTGGTCGGCTTGGCGGTATAGCGAGCCAAGCCCATGACCGATTCTCGCGGCGGCAATGCCTTTGCATCGGCCCTGGCTTGATCCAACTGCTTCCTTAGCGAGGTGTATTGCGACAACTGCTGCTGCGACAAATGATGCTTCAGCTTGGCATCGAGAACCTTTTTTCGCTCACGCGGTGACCCTTCGGTAGCCCGTTGGTCCGCTGCAGCCATTTTGAGGATGCCCGCCTGCTCGAACGCTTGCATCTGAGATTCGATCTGACGCTGCAGTTCGTCGTTGGCATGGTAGGCTTCATTGAGTTGCTCCGACGAAACGTCAATTTGGTGGTTCGACGTTTGGTCCCCTCGCGTCCCGTAACGTGTCACGTCCTCGAAGAACGCCAACATGCTGTAGTAATCCGTCTGCGGGATCGGATCGATTTTGTGGTCGTGACAGCGAGCGCAATTGACCGTCAGCCCTAGAAAAGTCTGGCCGGTCGTCGTGATCAAGTCATCCAACTCGTCATAACGAGCTTGCATCGGATCGGCCGGTTCGTCGTCCCAAATCCCAAGCCGGTAGTAACCGGTCGCCGTCAGTGTTTCGTTGGTGACGTGATCCAGTTCATCGCCAGCAATTTGTTCTTTGACGAAACGGTCGTATGGCTTGTCCTCGTTAAACGATTGGATCACATAGTCGCGGTACTTCCATGCGTTCGGTTTTGGGTTGTCTCGCTCAAAGGAGTTCGTCTCGGCGTAATGCACCAAGTCCAACCAATGCCGTCCCCATCGTTCCCCGTAGTGGGGGGACTGCAACAGTCGATCGACCAGTTTGGCAAATGCACCCGGATCGGGATCGCTAGCAAAGGCGTCCACGTCGGCGGGTGCGGGTGGCAATCCGGTCAAATCGTAAGAGGCTCTTCGAATCAGCGTCTGGCGATTTGCAGAAGGGTTGGGTTTCAAGCCAGAGCGGTGAAGCGAATCGTACACGAACGCGTCAATGGGATTCTTGTTCCATGCAGCGTCATCGACCTGCGGCGGCGAAACCTCCCTCATCGGCTCAAACGACCAATGTTTGCTCCACCGTGCTCCCTGTTCGATCCACGATGAAAGGAGCTCGATCTCTTCCTCAGGAACCGGATCTTGCCACGGCGGCATTCGTTCGTAGGGATCGTCCGTGGTGAGCCGTGCGATCAGCATACTGGATTCGACATCCCCAGCGACGATGGCATGGTCCCCCGAATCGGCTGCCGACATGGCGGACTCAAACTCGGCAAACGAAACGCCACCTTCGGCCAAGTCAGGACCGTGGCATGAAAAGCAACGCTTTGCCAGGATGGGTTGGATCTGCTGAGCAAAATCGATTTGCGGCGCCGATACATCGGCAAGCGCCGAATCCCCCCACCCCAATGCCGATAGCAAAAGGATCCCCCCAAAAGGCCATCGCATCCGGTTCCAACTATGAGAGTCCATCGTGATTCGGTCTGTGCGGGGGAGGGAGAAGGGAAGGCGACCTGCGGCATATTATCCCAGTCTGACAAACAAATCGCAACTCGGCTCTCAAGAAACGCACGTTTCGATTGAGTTTCTTTGCTCAAATTGGAGCGGGATCTGGCAAATTCGGCATTCACTTGGCGACACAAAACCCGTATATCCCAATCTTGCAAAATAACTCCATTTGGCCCCAAAGTTGGTTCTGAATGACAATCATGAAAAAGTTCGCTGCCTGGGCACTCGGATGCTTGATCGGGTTGATGATCACCGTGCTGCGCAAAACCTGCCGGTATTATTATCACGACGACCCTCGCGAGGAGCTTGATGCTCGCGGAATCGGTCACGTCTACGCCGCCCTCCATGCTCACCAGATCGCCGGATCGATGGCCTGTGAACGCGGCACCGTTGCCATGGTCTCGCGTAGCACCGATGGTGAAATCGTTGACCCGCTGCTGCGGTTTTGCGGCCATTTGCCCGTTCGCGGCAGCAGTGGTGGGGCGAGCAAGGGAGGCACGACGGCGCTAAACCAAATGATCCGATTGGTCAATGAGGGCCGAGTGGCAACGATCGCCGTGGATGGGCCACAGGGCCCACGAGGCCGGGTGTCGGGAGGCATTGCGCTACTAGGCAATAAGACGCGAGCGGCAGTCCTGCCCGCCGTCATCATTCCCCAACGCCGCTGGATCATGACATCGACTTGGGATCGCTTGCAGGTTCCAAAACCATTTTCGCGAATTGATGCCTATTTTGGCAAACCGCTACGTACCGAACCAGGCGAGACACTCGAAGCCTTTACGCTGCGTATCGAGAACGAACTGCATCGGCTAGAAAAGAGGGTGGACGGTGGCGAAGCGAAACACTTGGTCAGTCGAAATCCCGAGAAAAAAGAGACGCGTCATGCGGCCTAGTGAACCGTCAGCATTAAATGTTTGGGTAGTGGAACTTAAAAAGTAGACGAAGCACTAGCGAGAGTCGAACGACAAGAGAATACAGGATCGATGCTGTGATCAACTTCTGGATGGGGCTCGCGATGCCTCTGCGACTAGCGATCCTCATGCTCGTTGGGATCATCGCTGGGGCCGTCGCCAACTATGTGATCTACACATGGTGTTGGTACCCCCGACCGATTGATCCCTGGGCGCCTGCGGACCTCAAAGCACCCCCGCGTCGCGCCAGCGACCGGATTCCGATCATCGGTTGGTTTTCTCTCGCTCGCGAATCGTCGATCCATGGACGCGGCTTTTGGGTTCGTCCCGTGCTTATCGAACTAAGCTTAGCGGTCGCCTTGCCGGCACTCTACTGGTACGAGACACAAGCGGGTGGGCTGCTGCCCATTTCACAACTCGCTGCCGCGCAGGTCCCCGCGGTGTTGACCGCGTTTGAGCCACGGGGAACGCAGATTTTTTTGGGTCACGCCGTACTCTTGGTCTTGATGGTCGCTGCAACCTTCATTGACTTTGACGAACAGACCATCCCCGATGAAATTACCATTCCGGGGACGCTCTTTGCTTTGCTGATTGCATCGATTTCCTATTGGCAATTTATGCCAATGTCGTGGCCAGTCGCCGGAGTTCCCGAAACATTCAAGCCCACCACCTTCGAAATGCCTTGGTGGCCATCGATGGCGAAGTGGTGGACCAGCACAGGGCTACTAACAGGATTGGCGATTTGGAGCGGGTGGTGCTTTGCCCTGGCCGACCGACGATTGATTCTTCGCCGTGGTTTGGCCAAAGCAGTGGAGTTCTTTTGCGCTGGCCTGGTTCGCCATTCGACTTGGAAGGTTTTGTTTGCCATTTGGCTCACGGGTATGTTGGCCATCAGTGTGGTTTTCAAAATCGGCGGTGCTCATTGGCATGGATTGTTTTCGGCCTTGGTCGGTTTGGCGG
This sequence comes from Novipirellula artificiosorum, assembly GCF_007860135.1. NCBI lineage: Bacteria > Pseudomonadati > Planctomycetota > Planctomycetia > Pirellulales > Pirellulaceae > Novipirellula > Novipirellula artificiosorum. The sequence goes on along the minus strand of NZ_SJPV01000013.1, from coordinate 119,214 downwards.
TCGGAGGCGGCGTGATTTGGGCGATTCGAATCATTGCGTCGAGTGCGATGGGCGTCGAGGCGATGGGGTTTGGCGATGTCACCTTGATGGCCATGATCGGCGCGTTTGTCGGTTGGCAAGCGGCGGTCATCGCGTTCTTTCTATCACCCTTCGCCGCGATCGTCATCGTGCTCATCCAATACGTGATCACCCGAGAACCGCGAGTGCCGTTTGGTCCCTATCTGTGTGCTGGCACGCTCATGACGGTTCTCGGTTGGAATGCGGTCATGAATCAGTGGTTCTTGCCGAACCTGCTGTTTCTCGGCAATTTCATTCTCTGGCTCTGCTTGGCGATGCTGGGCTTGATGGGAGTGTTGCTATTCATTTGGCGTCACATCAAACAAGCAATTTTCTCGCCACATTAAACACATGGTTTCAAGGATCTCTCCATGATTGTCGTCGCTCGAGAATACGGACAATTGGGCAACCGATTGTGGCTTTATGCACACGCCATCGCCGCCGCGGAGGAATACGGCGTTTCCGTAGCAAATCCCTGTTTCAACGAATACGCGAATCTGTTTCCTCGCACAGCCCGCGATCCATGGTGCCGGTATCCGCTGGCAACGGAGTTCGATCAAGAAAGTCCAATCGTCTCGTCACGTCATCGCGCACTGCTGAGCCAAAGCACCTATCTCGCTGCAAAGTCCATGTACCTCGCCCGGTTCCGACGTTTCCCAGCACACGTCCTGCGCCTCAGGAACGACCAATCACTTGACATGACAAGCCCGGCATTTGAAAAGATGGCAAAGAGCAACCGTCACACGATGCTGCTCGGGTGGCTTTTTCGATGCCAGTCGTTTCTCGAAAAACATGCGACAAAAATCCGCGACCACTTTCAACTTCACGAGTCCGACCAGATCGCAATTGACCGCTTCCTCAGCCCGATCCAGAGCGAAGCAGATTTGGTGGTGGGGGTACACATTCGCCATGGAGACTACGCAACGTTTTTGGGAGGCCGCTACTTCTTTCCCGTCAGCGATTATGTTGCCGCCATGCACGAGATCCAACAACAACTCGCCCCGCGCCGCGTCGCGTTCATGGTCTGCAGCAACGCGGAGCATGATGCTGGCGATTTCCATGGTTTGAATGTCCATTTCGGCCCCGGCCACCTACTGCACGACATGTACGCCTTCGCGAAGACCGACCTGATCATCGGCCCTCCGAGCACCTACACCGGATGGGCCGCGTTCTACGGAAACGTACCTAGAAAAGAGCTCGATCGCGATCGCGGTCCCATCGACTTGAAGACCCTCCAATCGACAATCCTGGGGCGGCCTGCAGCGTGAAGTTCGCCACCGAGCCTCTCGACCTCTGCCCAATCTTCTCTTCGCTATGCCTCCTCCAATTTCACGATTAGTGGATCAACCGCTTTCGGCGTGTAGCCGTACCTTTTAAGAACTGCCGGTGTAAGTCCTGCAATCAGTCTTTGGTAGATCCGATTACTACTCAACCGAAGTTGCTGGTCAGCATGGGAGAGATAATGGTCAGCCATTACCTTCGGAGTCACACCGGCGTCTTTGGCGACTTCGATCTGTTGATCGCCATCCACGGCCGTTTGCAGATGGGTCTTTCGGAAGACGTGGACACCGGCTTCGTCGTGACCGGATGTTCGGATCGACCCAAGATCTTGAACCACACTTTTAGGAACTCGGAACCATTTTCTCACATCCCATTTGTCGGTTATATCGAAGTGATATTCACCATCGACAATACGTAGATCGCACCACCTTAGGCTGGCAACGGCGGTGCGCCTGGAGCCCGACCAAAGGAACACCTGCGCAGCTAGTTCGGCAACCTTGACCAGGGGGATGACTCTACCCGCATCGTTCGTTGGGCGGCGCAGATTGCAGTCGGCCCAAAACGGATGTTCAGAATGGTCACGTCTACGTTCGGTTCATTTACCGAGATCGAATGGGGAGCGGCTCGATTTAATCATTCGGAGTGGTTTCTATCGATGACGAAGATTGCATTGCCGTGATCCGAGCCACTTCCCGTTGGGAAAGCCCATCGACGTAGACCATGCGTCGAATGAGTTCAAACTGTTCCATGTTGAGCACCTAAGGTTCCTCCGAAGCCGGCCAGTTGAGAGAGCTAGAAAAGCACTCCAACAAACCGATTTCGGCCCCTCAAGTAAGCCCCCATCGCCTTTGGCTACCACCATTCGGGTGGAGCCCGTTTTGGCTGCCACACTGGTCCCCTTGAAGCGAGCGATCAATGCTGGAATTCGGTGTCGTAATACACGCGACGGCTGACACCAATTTCAGGCGGTCGTTCCTTCGCTATCCCGGTGCCGATGCAACGAACTGGCGAGGCGAGCAAGCGATTCGACCGTCTGTGGTGAATCGCAAAGTCTGGGGAGGCAAGCGATTGAGCAGGCATTCAACGGCTACAGATCGGGGCGCGGTGGTTTTCGTCCAACGAACCGGTAATGCGGAGCACGCAGCAGCGGCAGGTAAGGAACTTTGCCTAGCTGTTCCTTGAACTGCTCCACTTCAAAGCGACGGTGTAGCAGTGGGATGTGATCGCCGCTGAGAAAGACATTGTCCGCCGCAAACCAATGCGTCCAAAACGCACGGCGAAGCCAACCGTGTTGTCGAGACCCCTCTTGGGCATACTTGCGAGAGACGTAAAAGTCGGTAACCGCAATGATCCCACCCGGCCTCAACAAACTTTCCGCGACGGCGATGGCCTCGAACCAATCCGGGATCATTGTCAACGAGTACGAGAACGTGACCACGTCTACGCTGTCCGGCGGCAAGTCAAATTGAGTGGCGTCTGCCAGATGAATGCGGACGCCTTCCAGGCCCGCTTGCTTGATTCGTTGCGAGGCAATTTCCAGTAGTGAAGACGAAAGATCGACCAGATGAATCTCGCTTAATGAATGAGCAGCCTCTCCAGCCAGGACGACGTTTTCACCGGTACCCGCCCCTAGATCGACCCAAATGCCATTGCTTGGAAAGTCAATGCTTCTGATCAATTCTCGCCGACCGTGGAGCATCCGGGCACGAAACGAGTCGTAATTCTCCGCCTGTCCGCCGTAAAACGATTCCAATCGTTCCGCATGGGTTTCGCCACGGATCGGATGAAACAATAAGTGCCGAAGCACCTGCAGATCGCTACGGAGCGACTTGGGTGGCGAACTGGAGGGGATCGGATCGCTCATGCCGCAACCCCCGCGAGGTCCGCGATGTAAAAGCTGCCGTACGTATGAACGCGATCCCGAGCGTGCAGATCCGCAGCCATCTCAGGATGATATCGGAGCAACTCGCCGATCTGCACTTCTTTTCCATCTGCCAGAACGGTCAGTGGATTCACAAAGTCGACCTGGAGTGCTGCACTGCGCCACAGGACCCGCGACTGCGGGGAAGCGCGGTTGATGATGCTTTGCCATTCGGCTTCCAACAGATCAGGATACTGGTCGTACATCCAGTCCATGTGGTCCAGCAGCACGAATCGCGAAATGCTACCGCGATGACCAGCGAGAAAGCCTTGCACGGTATTGCTGTGGGTTGTGACCCGATCGACCAACCCGTCCTTGAGCGCCTGAAAACTGTCCGCCTTGAGATACTCGGGACAACACTCCGGCGTGTACTGACCCGTCAGATAGACGCGCCAGAAGTAGTTATCATGCAAAGGAATCTTCTTAAACACAGCCTCAATACGATCTTGGATGAATCGGACGATACCACCCGGATAGATGCGATCAATCTGCTTTCGCTGGCTGCGGGGAACACCCAGCATGGCGAGCGTGGCATCGCGTTGCAGGAGCCAGCGGAGCGGCTTTCGCCAGAGCAAGTCATTGACGTTTCTGGCGTCATAAACCTCTTGCTGCTGCTGAATCGTCTTGGTGGCCAGGATTTCCTCGATCGCTTCGCGAATCGCGGGCGATCGATTGATGTATCCGCTTATCACCCAAGCGAAAAAGCCAGCCGTACCCCGATAATAGAAACTCTTGCGCGGTCCCGAGCCGTCGAAGAATCCGATGCGGCGATCCCACACCCGCTGGTACGTCGGTTGCAACTGCCGGCGGACAACATCGTGATAGAGCGCGGGCCATTGATGGTGGAAACCGAGTCCGAAAACGCGAAAGAAGTCCTCAAACGTGAGACTGCGAATGGCGGCGATCTTCAACTCCAAGAGTGCATTCTGCAAGGGATTCATGTCGACCGCAAAAACATGCTCGGGTGCCTCGATCGCGTAATCCAGTGCGTTACAGCCAGCCGATGTGATCACCAGCACGTTATCGTCGCTACCCAATTGGAGTGCTTCGCGGTCTAGTTTCGGATCTTCCCAGCACGTGTTGTAAACCAGGTTTTTCTTGTGCACGTAGGAGAAGCACTTTTGACCAACCCATTGTCTGACCATCGAAGGCATCCAGGATAATTGAGGGCAAGGAAGAGCTAAGCGGCAAACTCTGTGAGATCGCTTGCCGCGGTGAGTGAGACTTGGCAGGAAAGATCTTTGTCCTGCGCTGCGAATCCCTCCCACTCTTTGCCGGCGTCACGCCGATCTCCGAGATCAAGCTGCCGGTGGTGCGAGTATCTCGAAGTCAACTCCAGCCGGCCATCGTGATGCTCGACCAGACCGGTGCAGTTTTCAACCCAATCGCCCGTGTTGAAATAGAGCATCGAATCGGATTGCACGATGTCGGGCGTATGAATGTGACCGCAGATAACTCCTTCACACTCGCGCTGGCGAGCGTGCTGCTGTATTTTCGATTCGAACTGGCTAATGAATCTCACACCTCGCTTGACGCGATTCTTCATGACCGAGCAAACGCCATACGGGTTCTCTTGCTCACCCAGTAACCACCGATGGAACCACCAGTTCAGACTCAGGCAAGTGTCATAAAAGGGAGTGATTGCCTTGGAAATCCACTGCAAACGGGTTTCAAAGATGTCGAACAGGTCACCGTGGGTAACCAGTAATTTCCAGCCGCGGACTGTTTCAAGAATGAATTCATTGGCCACCTCGAAATGCGGAAAGCCCCGAGGGAGCATTTCGTAAAACGCACAGTTCCTGAGGAAACAATCGTGGTTGCCCGGCACGTAGAAGATTCTTGTTCCCGCTTGCGCCAGACCCACAAGGTGAGCGATGATCTGATCGCATTCGTCCGACCAATGCCAGCCGGAGTTGATTTTCCAGGTGTCAATAAAGTCACCGACGATATAGAGTTTGTCGGGGACATAACCGCGCAGAAAATGAAGAAATTCTCTGGACTGCGAGTGTTTGCAGCCCAGGTGAACGTCGCTAATCAGCAGAGTCCGGACGGGCGACTTCTCGGCGTTATCCATGTCAGCGTCCTACTGGTTTGAGTGAGTGAACGATTCACACTGTCTAATCCAAGTCCCGACCAATTTTGATCGGATGAAGTGTAGCCGAGCGATGTGTATATCCTGTTAACCGCTGGAGCGAATTGAACGAATATTGCCGGTAGTTTGCGTTAGCAACTTGACGGCATCAGAGGTCACGCGGTGACATATCAGAAGCGATCATCACCATTGCGTTTAACCGACTCGATTGGCCCTCGAAACGCGGAACAAAAATTTGCACTTCGCGCTTTGATGGATGATGATGTCAAGTTCGTTACATTGGCAGGCAAAGCGGGAACCGGGAAAACCCTGCTGGCGCTTGCGGCAGCATTGGAAACGCGTTCCAAATACCAACAGATTCTCCTTGCTCGACCGATCGTTCCATTGAGCAATCATGACCTTGGCTTCTTACCTGGCGACATCAATGCAAAGCTCGATCCCTACATGCAGCCCCTGTTCGACAACTTGAACGTGATTCGCCATCAGTTCCGCGGAACCGAAAAGAAAGCCGAAGCGCTTGACAAAATACTGGAGGAAAAACAACTGGTGATCACACCGCTGTCCTACATTCGCGGGCGCAGTCTGCAAAACCTGTACTTCATCATCGACGAGGCACAAAACTTGACGCCTCACGAAGTCAAGACGATTATCGCGCGTTGATGCGCGCCGCGTAGTCGACCGAGCCATCGGTTCGTAGCGAGCCTGTCAAAAAAGTCGTCTCCCGATCGATCTTGATTCGTGTTTTCGTCGAATCATCGCCGTCAGCGTCGCGAACCAATGATGCCACGACAGCCAGTAACGTCAAGAAAACCGGATGCCATTGCTTGGACATCTTGCAGTCAATCATGTAGGTGTTCCGTTCAACGATCGGGTTGATGAAGCCTCGTTCGCGAGCGTCTCCCGGCTCGCAAGAGTCTCAAACTCGTCAGAGGCGGCCTCGACTACTTCTCTGCCTCGGGGTTTTTTCGCTGGTAACCGACCGCCTTGACGAGTCCTGCCGTCTGTTTCGTGCGAGGTAACCGTTTCTTGATGAAGCTGGGCAGGTGCGAATCAAGCACGAGCAAATCGTGCTCCGGATCCACTCCGCGAACAAAGCTGATTTCAGCACCGTTCAAGCTAACGCTCGGGTCACCAAACCACAGAAATCTGGCCCCCTGAATCTGAGTCACAAAACACAAGGAGTCGACCATGAATTTTTCTTCGTATTTCCATTGCCCGGCGGCAATGATTTGGTGCCTGCCCCCCATCCGATCCGAGAAATTGGACTCCACTCGCTGGATGATTTCCTTTCCGGCCACCGCGATCGCGGCATCCCGGGACACGAAGAACTCGATCTGCAGCTTTTCCCTTTCAACGGGGCCCGCTTGTGTAAATCCCAGGATTCGGGCGACTTCAGGATTCGCGTGCCAAGTTCCTAGCCACGGAGGATGGTCTTCCCAGGTCTCGTTGGCATGGGCTCTGCCGCTTGCCCAACAGACAAAGACTAGGAACATGATTGCGTGAGTGGGTCTCATCAAGATCTCCAAAACAAAGATGACGTTGTGGCATGGCCGATTGCCTCAGGGTGCGAGGCGCGTTGGACTGACACCAAAATATGAAACTGCTTGACGGGATGAATGAAATCGGTTCTGGATGCACGAACTAGGCTACCGATTACTTCGTACAATTCAACGCGGTACCCGGCAAGCCCGCCGCTTCTTTGCTTCATCTCGGAGCAAGGTTAAGGCGAAGTTAAGAACGTTAGGACGAGGATAAGAATATGTGGTGGCGATATCGCAAATGGAAACACGCTGTCGCGCCGATCCTTCTCGCGATCGCGTACGGCTGTTTGCAGAATTTCGTCAAGGGAACCGTTCCCTGGTATGTTGGGTTGGTGTTAGCTTTTTGCGTGGGCGCCGCTTACGTCATCGAAGAGATCGTGTGGAATCTCAAAGGCGGGGGACGTCCATGTCCGGCCTGTAGACACAGGGTCCGCTTGAAGTCTTTTCGGGTGCACAGCACTTGCCCGAACTGCGGCGAGCAGCTTTGATTTTGAGTACCAGTGAACGCCATAGTTACAACGGCTAAAGGGACGAGTCACTAGGGCGCGGTACATCTGTCAATTGGATGAAGCTCCTGCCGCCGGGGGTTTGTAGGGGTTTTCGTCTACGCGCGCATTGCCGTCTGTTTCACGATTCGAAGTCGTCTGGTGATGTGCCTTTTTGGATTGCCTGTCGAGTTCATCAAGCAACTCTTTGGACTTGCCGACCCAGAATGCCACGTCCTCATGGAGGACTGCTCTGGATTGCAGCAATTTGATCAGGTTTTACCGGCGCACCGCATGTCAATGTGCAACACTGCGCCATCGCCCATGCAGGCGCGAGTGGCAGATTCAGAAGAACCTCGCCGCGATGATTCGCAGACGGGCACGGAGCTCGTTGGCTCGGTCGTCCGCCGGGAACCGGTAGCACCCTTGGCGCACCGTCGACCGGGATATCCCTTGTCAAGTTGCACCTCTGCAGAGCTCGACTCCGTTTCTCCCGGCAACTACTGCACGATAACAAGTGAAAATAGCTCCTGCCAGCAATGATGGGACACCGGAGAGATGCCTCGAAAACCTCCTGCGCACGCTTCCGCCGGATGAGCCACTTTTTTCATTGCTTCGATGGTGACATAGATTCGCCCGTCGCGAAAGCGTTTTGACACGGCAAAGACAGCGATATCTCGGTAGGAGTCTATTTCCTCCAGGGCCTTGGTGATCCCGGCTTTGCTGATGTTGCCGTTAATCCAAAACCAGAAAACCCAAGGTTATGCGGTAGCTGGCGGAACGCGGAAGCCATCCTCCAACTCGCCTGCGCAAGTGGGCTTCAGCACAAGGACTAACGATAAAACCGTCAACGCTATTAGGATTCGCATCACTTGGAACTCTTTTGTGCCTCGAATGAGTAAACTCCCGCCACCACGCGCAACACGACCTTGCCGTCTTCAATGCGTAGGAATTCGACCCCCGGTGTCTGATCGAGTGGGCGCCCGCTTTCGCTGACGTCGTTCATGCCGCCTGCCGGCACGTAGACCGTAGCGGTCGCGTTAGCGGGGACGGTCACGTGCATCTTCAATCGATCCCCTTCGAGCTGCCAGTTGCTGACAAATCTCCCGTAATTGGAGTCGTAATGGCTCCTGACCCAAGTGACGTCGCCGACGATATCGGGCTTGATAATGGCATTCTTGAACCCGGGCGCAGACGCATCGGCCTGGATGCCCGCCACCCCCTGGTAAAGCCAGTTGTCGGGTGAAGTGAAACAGGAATGGACCTGAGACCAGTAACCGTTCCACTGCTCCCACAGCGTTGTAGCGTCTTGCTGGAGCATGTATCCCCATCCCGGATATGTGGTCTGATTGAACATCGTAAAGACCAAGTCGCTGCGCCCGATGTCGCGAAGGTACTCCATCATGAAGTACGTGCCCAGCATGCCGGTATCGAGATGACCTGTGTTCTTGAGGAGGATGTTCTCTTCCAACTTCTTAAGCAGCAGCGGTCGAGTTGCATCCGGGGTCACGCCGGTCATCAACGGCATGACGTAGTAGGCCTGGCCGTCTAATACGTATTGCTGCTTCTCGACGTCATAGAATGCCTTGTGAACCTTGGAGCGGATCTCCGAAACGCGGTTGTTGTAGTCATTGACATCGTCGGTCTTCTCCAGAACGCGAGCCATTTGTATGAGTAGTTCGATTTGTTGGATGCGGTAACAGTTATTGAAGAGTTCGCGGGCTTCATGGCTCGGCGCATTGTTGGTATCCATCCCTCTGCGAGGCGCTACCCAATCGCCGATGAAGCTGAACTTGCCTGTCTTGCCGGTTAGAATATCGCCATTGCTCTGACTGATCGTCTCCAAATGCTCGACGTACCGGCGAATCGCATCGTAATTTTCTTCTAGAACGGACTTGTCGCCGTAGTAAAGGAAATGTCGCCAGGCAATGGCGGACAGCAACCCTCCCCAGCCAGGCCCTCCGCCGCCCTTGCCAAACGGCGCCGAGTTGGGCAACCCGCCATCGGGTTTCTGGAGGAGTCGCCAGTCCGTCAGCCACTTACGATAGAATCTGTCGGCCCGGAAGTTGGTCATGAATCCTTCGGTCGCCACCTGCCCGTCTCCGTAGCCCATCCGCTCGCGGTGCGGGCAATCCACGTAGTAGCCGCCGAGATTCAGACATTGCTGGGTCCATTTATTCACCTCGTGAATACGATTGAAAAGATCTTTCGAGCATTCAAAAGAAGCCGTGTGTTCCAGGTCGCTATCGACCAGCATCGCCTTCACACTGCGCTTTGCCGGCAGCGAGGAAAGACCTTCGACGATCACGTAACGGAACGCGGCAAAGTTGAACTTGTTCTCAAATACTTCACCTTCCCCGCCGGCCGAAACGAACTTGCTGATCTGGTTGAAATGCTGATACCAACCGTTATCGCCAATCTTCGAAAGCTTCTTCTTCTGACTGTCGCTTTTCGTGTCCGCAAAAGTCATGGTCACCGTCGTCCCAGATTGCAGCGTCGGCATCTTCATGCGGAACCAACCAGTCAGCGCTTTCCCGAAATCGATTTCGTAGAGGCCGGCGCCGATGGAGGTGACAGATACTGCGGGAATCTCATCACCAATGCGGTTGGGAGGACAGAGTTGATTGCGAGCCGGCCCGAGGAGAACATTGGTCGCCGCTACCGCGCTTGTCCATGCTGACGTATCCAGTCCGGCCCGACACCAATCCGGAGCAACTTGGCGGGCATCGACCAATTCCCCACCGAAATCACCCCATTTCCACTGGCCAATTTTGTATCGACCGCTCGTTCTGGTCTTCCACGAGGTGTCGGAGCCGATGGCGAATGGTTCGCCATCGACGATCACATCCAATTGCGCTCGCACGATGATGCTGTCGGCCCATCCGGCGCCAAGCCAAAGGCCAACGCAGTTATCACCTGCCACCAAGTATTCACGGACGTCATAAGTGATCGAAAAAGTCTGCTTGTCCAGCTTGGATACGGCCGGGCTGAGCACATCCCTACCGATTTTTTTGCCGTTCACATACAGCTCGAAATACGCCGGCGAATTCACAGTAATGGTGGCTGATGTCGGCTCTTCCCCCATATGAAAATCCTGCCGGAATTGGATCGTCGGTGAAGCGTTCCAAGCCTTCGCAACGGTCAGTGCGTTTTCGGCCGTCACTGGGGGCGTCCCGATCCACTTCCCTTTCCAGTCCTCCGGCTTGAGCAGCCCCATCGTCCATACCGATGGTTTGCTCCACGCATTTGGTTGGCCATCCTGGTCCCAAACGCGCACTTTCCACCAGTAGCGGGTTGATGACTTAAGCGGCAACCCTTGATAGGCAACGTGAATCGATTGATCGGACGCAGTGCGGTCACTATCCCACAGGTCGCCGAGGTCCCGCTCCAAATTCTCCTCGCTACTTGCCACAAGAATCTGGTAGGCCGTTTGCCGCCAGCCGCGTTGGTCGGTTCGTGTCAGCCAACTTAGCCGAGGACTGACGGCGTCGATCCCCACTGGGGCAGTGCAATACTCGCATCGAAGTTCCTCGACGCGAGCCATCTCTGCGGCCGCGTCTGCGGAGCCGCTCGCGACGAGCGTCCCCAGGAATACCGCCAGGATTGCAACTAGGCGGGAGCGTGTCGGTTGTTGTGGGTTCATTGGAATTCACCTGCCGGACCTAGATCGCGTCACTGATAAGTGTCGCGGGTTGTGCGCTGATTGTGAGCTCATGATTTAGAACGCCGGAGACGCTATCGTCAACTGCGACTCGCAGTAGCCTCCGATGTGACAATTCTACTCCTGATCGCGTTCCATCTTCCCTTTCGCGGGCGGGCTCCAGCCCGGCTTGAGTTTGGAGAAGGTCTCGTAAAGCGCCTGGTATTCCTCCATGGCAAACCACTCCGCCCCGCGTTGGGGTTGGATCACCTTGCCTTCCGGATAATCCATTCCGGCCGCACTGGCTTCGACCGAGGCCAGCATCTTCTCCGCCTGTTCGACCATTTGTTCAAAGCGTTCCGGGTTTTCCTTGGAAATGTCGACGGTCTCCTTGGGGTCCATTTTCAGATCATACAGAACCCACTTCGCCGCCTTTCCCCTTCCCTCTTGAAACAACTTGTAGTTCCCTTCGATGAGCGCGGTCCCGTTCGAGGTAAACGGAATGGTGCGATTCAGATCCGGAGTCTTTCCATCCAGAAGCGAAGCGAGACTTGCCCCATCGACAACATCCAGCATCGAATCGTCCGGCAAGTCCAACAGATCAACGATTGTCGGCATGATGTCCATCGTCGAGGCCGGGAAGTCGGTAACCATGGGCTGAATCCGGCCCGGCCATTCAATGATACCGGGGACCCGGATGCCCCCTTCGTAGAGACTGCCTTTGAATCCCCGGAGCCCACCAACCGAATCGGGCTCATGGTCGCGCCCCCCGTTATCGCTGCAAAACCAGATCAGGGTGTTTTCAGCGAGGCCCATATCCCGCAGGCCCTGACGCAACATTCCGATGCTCCGATCCATCGCGATGATTTCGCCGAACAGATTCGCAACCCTAGGATCCAGGCTCTTCGGCAATCCCTCTCTATCCTCTTCGAGGGCAGTGTAGGGAAAGTGCGGCGATCCATACCAGAGGACAGCAAAGAACGGACGGTCTCTGTTTGTCTTCATGAATCTCTGGGCCGCTTCAACCATGAGAATGGACGATTCCCCTTCCAGGTAAACGATCTTGCCGTTGTGCGTCATCAGCGGGTTCATTTCGATGTAGTTGGTGGCCGAAAGCCACTCGTCGAAGCCGTAATGCCCGGGATGATTCGGGTCATCCGGCAGAACCGGCATCGCCGATCCTTTGACACCACCGAGATGCCACTTACCGAAATGCGCCGTAGCGTAACCCGCCTTCTTCAAGGCCTGGGGGAGCGTTTTTTCCTGAAGACAAAGTCGCTTATGAAGGCCCGGCACACCGGTACGGGCCGGGACCCTGCCGGTCAGCACCGAGGCTCGGGTCGGCGAGCAAACCGGTGCTGCCGCATAGAATCGGTTAAAACGGATGCCTGACTCCGCCATGGCATCCATATGCGGTGTTTTCCCCTGCAGGTGTGGATGCCCCATGTAACCGACCTGCCCCCATCCCTGATCATCCGACATGACCAGCACGATGTTGGGCATTTTCGTCGGTTCGCAAAGACCTACGCAGCACCATCCCAGAACGAGGAAAACCGCTCCGACAACTCTAATCTTGTTCACAAAATTTCCCTTCCGGTCTCTTCAGTAATCGATACCCACTATAGCAAAGCGGTTCTTGTGACCAAAATGCTGCATAGTGCGGCACGGCCGCAGCGAAGCGAGCTACCGCTCGAATCACGTTGGCCCGCTCCCGTTGGTCGCTGGAATCGTGCTGCGAGAACAACAAATTTATTGATAATTGACATAGATCAATTCTCATCGCACCAGCGAGCCTGCAACGTGTCTGAGTGAGCTATTTCATTTCATCGAGATAGCCAAGTGAAACCAAGAACTTGTCTACCTTGGCAGTTGTCTTGCTTAGCCACGGCTCCGTGTTGAAGAAACCGTGATTCTCCCCTTCGGCAGTAAACATCTCGGCGCGAATCCCGACTTTTTTGGCTAACCTCAGGTACTCATCAGCACCCCTCTTCAATTTGTCCTTCGTGCCGAACAGAATCAGTGCGGGAGGCGTGTCTTTGTCCGCGTGATCGAGCGGCGAGATGAGTTGAAGTCTTTCCGCCGACAAAGTTCCCCCGCCGACCGAGGCCATTACCCCCTCGCTATCCGAATAGAAAAGCCCCGGATTGAACAGGACCATGGCCTGAGGGATGCAGGAGATGGTTTTGTCATCGTTCGGATCGTCAGCGCCATGCTTGATCGAGGTGCAGTAGGCCAAATGGCCACCGGCCGATCCGCCCGCCGAGATCACCTTATCCGGATCGATCCCCAACCTGGCTGCGTTTGCACGGAGCCAACGGATCGCACTGCGGGCATCTTCCACGCACTTGTCAGGGGTAACTCCGTCCGGTTTCAACCGGTAGTTGGGCCTGGCAGTGACGATGCCTCGGGAAGCAAAGTAATCGGCCTGAATCAGGAACTGCTTGGTCGTCCCCTTTTTCCAGCCGCCACCGAAGAAGAAGACCATGACCGGACGCTTGTCCTCAGCCGTCCACGCCGCTGGAAAATGGAGGGTGATTTCCAAGTCCTTTTCTGCCGTGTTCTTGTATATTTCAGTTTTCTTGGTGACTCCCGGGGCCGGTGTATACTTCTGCCCACGGAAGCCGATCTCTTGCGTTGCATTTTTTTCCGAGGTCACCTCCTCAGCTTTGGACACGGACTTCGAGTCTTTTTTGTATTCCCTTATGCTCAGCTTGCCATCACCATTCTGGTCGAGGCTTGGGTTGTTCGTCAGGATTTCCTGCTGGACATCCTGTGGGATTTCTTGCGCCACAAGCACCAGCGGCAGACCCGCCAGTAAGAGTATCAATGCTTTTTTGAATTTCATGGATCGATCACTCTCGTGTGTTCTTCAATACTTCCGGCAACGGCGTGGCCGCGTCGGACGGGCTGGGGATTGCGGCACGCATACGTTTGATGACAGACGCGTATTCCGGGTCGCCAATTGAATTGGTCCATTCGTGAGGATCTTTGCTCGTATCGTAGAATTCCTCCTGTCCGTCTACATAGCGAATGTAGCGCCCTGTCTCGCTACGGATGCTGAGGTACGGATGCCACGTCGGCCCGCCTTTGCTCGTCAAGCCGGTGATCGCGGTGCTTTGCCACTCCGCTTCCGGGTTTCTTAAGAGGGGCACGAGCGAACGCCCATCCAGGTAGTCTGGCGGTTCCAGCCCGCACAGTTCCGCCAGCGTTGGGTAGATATCCAGCAGCGAGACGAATCGCTCGCACGCAGCGCCACCGGCGGGAGTCACGCCGGGCGCGCGGATCATCATCAGCGTGTGTGTGGCCTCTTCCCAGAGGGTGGCCTTCTGCCAATGGTGCTTCTCAGCCAGATGGAAACCGTGGTCGGTCAGGAACACCACGACGGTGTTGTCTCGATAGGGGCTCTTGTCCAACGCGTCGAGTACGCGACCAAGTTGGGCGTCGGCATAGGCCGTCGTCGCGAGATAGGCCTGGACGCCTTCTTTGTGCAAACCATGTTCGAAGACACTGTCCACGTACTTCTGCTTCCCCAGCGTTAATTCGACGCCCCACTCCGGCACATCATCCAGATCGTCCTCTCGAAGCTCCGGCGTCGTCACTTCGTCCAGGGGAAACATGTCGAAATACTTCTGGGGCACGTACCACGGCATGTGTGGATTGAACGTGCCGCAGGCAATGAAAAACGGTTTGTCGTGTTCTTGCTGGAGCCGGTGAATGGCGTTGTCGACATTGAGCGTGTCGTTCATTTCTTCTTCGGCGAGGTGGATGGGTCCCCAATCCTGTTCGCCTCGGCCGGACGGCGTGAGCGGGGCGCCGGGCGGAGCCGGATCGCGTTTGTGGCCGATCTTCTCGTCCCAGTGCTCTCCTTGATCCCAGCCATGCGTGATTTTTCCGTAGCCGGCGGTGCTGTAACCAGCCTTCTTGAAGAACCCTGCCATCGACAGGGCGCTTTTCAGCGGCTCACTCGAGTTGGCTCCCGGCGTATTGTGATAGTGGCCCGACGTCCACGGGGCGACACCCGAGAAGAAGGCCGTGCGGGAGGGAGAGCAGACCGGGGCCGCAGTGTAGGCACGCTTGAAATTGACCCCGCTCTCGGCAAGTTTCGTCAGGTTCGGCGCCACCACCTTTCCTGCATAACGGTTCGTGTCTCCCAACAGCCAGCTGTTTAGATCATCGGACGCCAAGAACAGGACGTTCATCCGCTGTTCCGACTTTGCCTCGTTTGCATAACTTCTGGCGTACGACAGCGACGCTACAAATGCAGCAATCGCGATCGTGAATAATTGACTCTTCATCATATGATTTCCTGCGTTGATCAGTGGGCTGTTGTAGTTACTCTATCACTCGTCTTCCTCAAGCGGCCTGCGACCTTTGAATGGTCCCCATTGAACTCGCTTCTCGTATTCTCCAGCGTTCTTGTAGACGGTCGAGTCATAATCCGCATTCGGTTTCGGGATGCGTGCTCCAACTTTGTCGAGATAGCGCATCATGTCGTCATAAAGCCGCTTGTGTTCGTCCGGGTCAGTCGAGGCGATGTTGTGGACTTCGCCGGAGTCTTTCGATAGGTCAAACAGCATCGGGATATCCAGCCGCTCGACATTCGGCATTTGCAGCACTGGCATGCGTGAATTCGGCACCGAGTCATCCATCGCAATCGGAGACCTCCACGCCCAGTCATCGATGAACAGAAGAACGATATTGGGTTTGTCTGCAGCGCACAGCAGTTGTGGCGCGCCCGCATAGATCGCGGTGACGACGATACATGCAAGAACAAGTTTAAGAGGTTTTATGGTTCAGTTCCTGTCTTGTGGCGGCTCAGCCTTGTGTTTCTGTCCTTCAAGCTTGAGCTTCTTAAGCTCGTGTTTTTCGATCTATTGGTATTCTGTGGGCGGTTCTGCAACCCAGGCCTCCGCCTTCACGTGGTTCGGCCAGCGGATGATGAAGGGAAAGCCTCGTCGATCACCGCTTTCCGCGTTTTACTTCCTCGACCTGCTTGACCGCGTTTTCTCGCTCCCATTCCATGTACTCGGCGATCAACTCCTCGTTGTGCGGTTCCTTCATCAGTTTAAGGGCCGGGTGCTCCGTTTCTTCCATCCAGTGCACGAGGATCGTTTGCATCTCCGCGATGCGTTCCCGATTCTCCGACGCTGCCGCGACGTTGATGTAGGCGTGCGGGTCCTGACGGACGTTGTAGAGTTCTTCTCGGACTCGATACTTATGAAACTCAGTGCGTTCCTTGATCGAGGGAACCGTCTCGGCGGCCTCCCACATCGCCAACAGCGTCGGGCTGCCGGTGTAGTCGGAGTTATGCACCGCAGTGACGCCGTCTACCCAGGGGTTGTAGATATAGACCCAGTCTCGCATCTGCACGGTGAACTCTGGGTACAGCACCGTCTGCCGCAGGTTCCGATAGTAGTAGCCGATCACGTAATCGCGACCGTCTTGATCCTCACCCTCCAAAAGCCGAACGAAAGAACGCCCGGCCATCGTTTTGGGGACATCCAGCCCTGCAAGTTCCAGCAACGTCGGCGCGAGGTCGACCGCGCTGACCATGTTGAACTTGTCGCGACGGCCTGCTTCGATCTTGCCGGGATAGCGCACGATCAGCGGAACGCGAAGGCTGACCTGATAGCAGTTCATCTTCGAGAACGGATTGGAGATCCCGTGGTCGGACATGAACACAACGATCGTGTTCTTCGCTTCGCTGGAGTTCTCCAGCGTTCCCAGAATCGCTCCGACACCATCGTCGCAACGACGAACGGAGGAGTAGTACTGCGCCATTTCCATCCGCACGTCAGTCAAGTCCGGCAAGAACCCTGGCACAACGATCTCGTCGACGCCATAGACGCGACTCGGGTTGCTGAAGCGCGCTGCATCGTACTTCGTCCACACTTTCTCGGCGTCCGAACCATGGAACGGACGATGAGGGTCATTGAAGTTGGCCATGATGAACCATGGCTTCTCCCCGGCGGCTTCGATGATGCCGCGCACCGCTTCTCCATGAAACGGGATATCGCGTCCGAAACCCGAGTCTGGCTCGTCGATTACCGTATCCCAGTCGTAGTGATTCTGCCGCTTGTTGATGTTGGCGATGTGGTACCCGTTCTGCTTTAGCACGTCTGGCAACGTCGGGCCGACGCGTTCCATTTCAGTGAAACAGCGCGTCATGGTCTGGTGGCTGTGGCTGCCGGATAGCATCACCTGTCGCGACGGCGTGCAAATCGCGATCTGCACGTATCCGTAGTCGAATTGGATGCCCTCGGAGGCCAGTCGGTCGATGTTCGGAGTCGTCTCCTCGACGGGGCACCCGTAGACGCCGACCGAATCCCAACTCATGTCGTCGGCGGTAATGAGCAGGATGTTTGGGCGCAGGGCCAATGCGCTGCCCGCAACGAGCAGAGACGCAAGTCCGCAAAACAACGCGAATAGAGTGATGATATGGAGAGATTTCAAAGGTTGGTTCCCGTTCATGGTGTGAGTCGCTGGTTGGTCCTTTTCGCTCCGCAAAAAAGCGTGTGCCGCGGAGCGAATGGGGTTTTACTTCGCGGATTCGATTCTGCGAACGCGAATGGATCGAAACGACACGTGCCGAGTCTTCTCCTCTGGATTTTTCACGCCGTGGGCTTGCAGAGCAATCACGCCCTGAGAGTATCGCTCGTGGATTTCGCCCGGGACCGTCAAGTCGCTGACTTGTTCGCCGTTGATCCACGTTTGAATCTTCCGACCGGCCGCGAGGACACGGACTTTGTTCCACTCTCCATTGATCATCTGGCTGTTGCGGACCAGGTCCGCTACGGGCGTGACCCAGCTTCCATTTCCTTGGTTGAAGATGTAGCCCGAGCGGCCAGGTGATTTCCCTAGATCGACCTGCGGGCCATGCACGGACGGTCGTTCGTCTCCGCGCTCATTCACGCGGATCAAGCTGGTGCGGATTTGCACTCCAGAGTTAAAGTCCAGATCATGCAGCTTGACTTCAAATTCAAGCTCAAAATCTGCGTACTCCTTCTCGGTGTACAGGAACTGCGTCTGCCCCGAACTCGATCCAACAATGACGCCGTCGACTAGCTTGAACTGCGTGTTGTCGCTCGACGGCTTCCAGCCATCGAGACTGGTCCCGTCGAAGAGCACCTGCCACTGCCCTTCAGCGGCTTGAGACGTTGCCGTCAGCAGTGTGATCAGAAGTACGAAAGTCGTCCAACGGGCGTGCTGCGGCCACGCCGGTAGCCGAAGTCGAAAGAGAGATACATTCCACATGATATTCACCTCAAAAATATTGTTGTCGGTTATGACTCCACACGAAACTGTCTTGCCTAGCTGCTTCAGCGGGTGACAGTCGAGTGTTTGGGAACTGCCGGGGACGAAGCGTCTGAATAGGAAGCATCGTCGAAGAATTCAATCAGTCGGTAAGCCTGCGTGTTTAACTCTTTCATTACATCAACAAGATCCGTGTACGGTTCGTATTCTACGTTGACGATTCCTTTGTTTGAATTTCGGTTGGACGGGTCCGTCGCCAGATCGTCGGGATCGTTGTCCGCGTATTTGAACCAATGCCATCCGACGTTGTTCTTTCGAGCCAAGAGGTTCAACGCCATATTCTGGTAATAATAACCACGCTCCTTCTGCGTCTTGACGAGCCATCCGGCGCCCGACTCGTTCGTCAGGCCGGGCACATCGTGCCCCTTGGCGTACCACTCCGAGATGATGAAGGGTCGATCGGCCCATTTGGCCCAATTTCCCATTCGTTCGCAGGGGAGCATCCAATCGCCGTACCAGTTGATGCTTAGAACATCAGCGTACTTCCCGTAGGTCCGCATCATGGTCTCGTTGTCGCTGACGCCGATGAGACGAATGCCGATGTAAAGGTGGTTAGGATCGTATTTCTTGATGGCGGCGGAAACAACCGTGAAGTATCGTTCGAGATAGTATTCGTAGAACGCATCGCGGTCTTTCTCCGAAATGTCATCTGGTTCGACATCTTCCCGGCCTTTTCGATCCCGCAGCCAATCGATCGCTGCCTGATAGCTCGCATCACCCGAATCGAGTTGAAGACACAGATCAAGGGCGTCCGGTTTCAACGGCATCTCATTGTCTGAAAAATGGCCAAGTAGATACGGATCGTCCTTGGTTTCCGCCAACTGATTTGCGTACTCATCAGCAAACGCCTCAAAATCCGGATCGAACACGGGGATCACGTTTCCATCGTATTTGTGGTTTCCCGACCCCATCTTGGCGATGCCCCGCTGCTTGGCATACGAAGCCATGAAGCTCCATTTCTGCGTATACACAGGACGGTTCGTTGTGGATTGCAGCAGAGGGTTGTCTGACCAGGAGGCCGAACCGTTGAAGCCGAGTTCCTTGAGCAAGGTGGTCGTCGCTTCAGCCCAGTCTTCTTCAGAGCCAAATTTTGTCCGCCGGTTTTGCGTGAAAGCATCACTTCCCCCAGGACTCACGCTGCAAACTGCTTTGTGGATGCAGAGATGTCCCTCCGGATCAACCAACCACCAGCGGTCATTGTACTTTTTCGTATAGAAGAATCCGGTGGCCGGGAATTGCGTGCCCACCATCCCACCGTAACGGCTGTACTCGGGGTCAGGTTTCGCTTGGTAGCCAGACAATTGCCTAATCGTATACGTCTCCCTAGGAACCCATTCTTGATGCGGCTTCTTTTTCGCTTCAATCAGAAGCGGTTCAGTGGTTTTCGGAATGCTCTTCTCTTCTGCAAGTGCCGTTTGGAAAAACGCACCGAGCAAGACAATGCACAAAGCAGCGTTGACTATTAAGTGTTTCATACTGTTGCTGCACGCACCATAACGCCATGACATGATTCTTCTCCCTTGTTTACCCAAACCCGTTCTAGGAAGTCGGCAGGGCGAATTCCGGGCGACGGACCTTGACCAGTAAATCGTTCGCCTCTTTGTCGTTCGTAATCTGCTCTTTGGTCGCATCCCACTCGATCGGACGGCCGACGAAGCGACAAATATTGATCAAGTGAGAGACACTCGTGATGAGGTGTCCGACCTCGACCGGGGCGTTTGGCTCCTCTCGAGATTGAACGCAGTCGAGCCAGTTCGCGACATGGTTTTCCGTCTCCGGACCTTCATACGGCGCCAGCAGGTCGTTCGGATTACAGGCGAAACGCCCACGATTGATCTCGATCTTGCCCCGCTGGCCGATGAAGATGCCGCCAAAGGCCGGACCATCCTTGCTCTCAAGCCGGACGACTGTGCCATCGGGATAATAGAGTCGCACGCCACGTTCCCAGTCGTTGTCCGCCGGCGTGGTCGGCACGATGCGCGTCGGCGCCACGTTCTCCCACCCCATGGCCAAGTGCACCATGTCGAGAGCATGGGCCCCGCGATCACAAATCGGGCCGCCCGTGAAAGCGTCGTAGCGACGCCATTTGCGGTGCAGGTTCTCGTTGTAATCCAACAAGGGGGCCTGTGCGCAAAAGCGATTCCAGTCCATGCCTTCCGGAATGGCCTGCGACTGTAAGCCTGTGGCCGGTTGGGCCCCCGAATAGTTCATGACGAGAATCGTGTCGACCTTGCCCAGCCCTCCCTCTCGCACGAATTTACAGGAATAGATGTTGTTGGCCGTGCTTCGCTGCTGCGTTCCCACCTGAAGGACGCGATTGTGCTTGCGGACGGCCTCTACCAGCGCTCGACCTTCGGGAACGCTGAAGTGCAGCGGCTTCTCCGCGTAGATGTCCAGGCCTTTCATGCATGCCAGGATCGCGGCGCGCACGCGAGCATGATCGGGCGTCGCAATGATCACCGCATCCAGGTCTTCCGTGTCGTACATCTCCTCGTAGTTCTGATAGGCGGCCCACTGGGGCTTGACCTTGGCGTTTTGCTCGTAGTCGGCGGCGAGCACATCGACCTGTGGGAGGTGACAGTCGCAAACGGCGATCAACTCCGCGCGATGTGTCTCCCGAGACATACAGCGTGACAGCCACTTGGCCCGATTACCCGCCCCAATGAGCCCGACGCGGATCTTATCATTTGCGCCAGGACGGGCGGGTGCTGCTAGCGCGGACGAATGAACAAACGACGGTGTCGCCAGTAGCGATGCCGTGGCAGCCGTTTTTAGAAAGTCACGCCGTGTGTTCGTGGGAAGCGAGAGACTCATATTCTATTCCTCATACTGGTTAATTGGTCTGTCTAGTTGAAATGCTTGGAAGCTCGCCGACTGGCCGTGAATTGGTCTCAAGCTCCTCCATGAAAACGTTCATTGTTTTCGTCAGCTCTTGAACCTTCTCTGGGTGTTGCGCCGAGAGATCGGTTGTTTCTCCGAGATCCTCATTCAAGTTGAAAAGTGAACCGGCTTTGGCGGGAATGCGATCCGTCTTGCCGACTCGATCGGATTTTCCGCCACCGGGCGATTGTCCTTTGACGAGCAGTTTCCAATCTCCGTGGCGAACGGTCGCCCCCGGAACGATGAACGTCTCGTGAATTGGTGAATCCAAATCCTCGCCTCGCATATAGGGCAAGATGTTGCGTCCATCGATGACGCGATCGGACGGAACGTCGACTCCGGCCAGAGCACAGAACGTCGGAAGCATGTCGATGATGCCGGTGATTTCGTTGTTCATGGAACCTGCGGGAATCACGCTGGGCCAACGCATGTTACAGGGAACTCGAATACCGCCCTCGAAGTTGGTCCACTTCCCATCGCGAAGGACGCCCGCGCTGCCGTAGCCCTCCACATTCAGTTGCGGGCCGTTATCCGATGCGAAGATAACGAGCGTGTTCTCGGCGATTCCCAATTCGTCGAGCGTCTCCATCAATTCGCCCACCTGCCAGTCGATCTCCTGAACGACGTCGCCGTAGGTCCCGTGCTTGGAAGTTCCAGCGAATCTCTCGTTTGGAATCCACTTTGTGTGCGGAAGCGGAGAGGCGTAGTACAGGAAGAACGGCCGATTCTTGCTGGCCCGAATGAAGTCGATTCCGGCAGCCAGCAGCTTCGGTGAGTGTACTCCGTCGGTCTTCCCTTTGACGTGTTCGACAATCTCTCTATTTCGATAGATCGCGGTTGACTTGCCTTCGCCACTTTCCATGAAGCCAAAAAAGGAGGCAAAGCCGTGATTGACCGGATTGAAAGCATCCCATTCGCCCAGATGCCATTTACCAACCATGCCGGTCGAATAGCCCGCCTTCTGAAGCAATTCGGCGATCGTGATTTCATCGGCGTGGAGGCCAATTCTCTCGCGTCTGTAAACCACGTTATCCACACCCACCCTGTGTGCATGGCACCCAGTCATCAAGGCGGCGCGAGTCGGCGAGCAACGATTATGCACATAGAAGCTCTCGAACTTCATACCTTCCGCACAGAGCCTGTCGATGTTGGGCGTGTCAATCGTCGTTGAACCGTAGCACCCCAAGTCGCCATACCCTTGATCGTCGGTAAGGATAAAAAGGATGTTTGGTGGTCGATCAGCCGCCGCCTGAGTGTCTGTGGCTAAAGCAATGAGCGCCAGCGAAGCGAGGAACGCTCCTGCCACCACTGAGAAGGAGTTGTTCATCTGTGAATCCCTCGTCTTGGTGTCATCGTCGATGACCTTCCACTGTTGCGCTGCTTCGCAAGCAGATCGGCCAGACGCTGAGCAATTTCCGGGTGCTCGCTCACGAGGTTGTTCTGCTCATCAGGATCGTCTTGCAGATTGTAGAGTTGGGCCCCAAGCTCGTCGCGCCGCGGGGCTTTTGTCAATGTCGGACTCGGCTTGCCTTCGATGTATTTCCAAGGGCCTTGACGAATCGCGAAATTGCCGTTGGGACTGTGGAGTAGGATCGAAGAACGAATCGGTTCTTGAGTCGCCTCTCCCAAGAACGATGTCAGTACATTGAAACTGTCCTCGGCGACATCTTCGCCGCCATAGCTGTTGAGGCTGCCATAGCCAAGGTCATCGGCGAGGATGATTACGATATTCGGCCGATCCGCTGCGAAGGACATCGGCGCAATACTCGCGAGCAAAACGACGCCGAAGACCGGCAAAAGGTAACGTGTCGACATTAACTGTTTCAACTCCGTGGGGTGTAGTTTCATTTTGGTTTCGCCATCTGTGCCAATGCAGCCTGGTAAAGACCAGCAATTTCGCTGTCGCTGAGCGCTTGATCGAACATCGCCAGTTCATCGATGCGGCCATCCCAAAGCCCCGCTCCTTCGGCGTCGGTTCCAAACCAGACCGTTTCAGTTGCGCTGGTGGCCACTGTCGCGCACGGCACCGATGCCACGAGTTGACCGTCCACGTACACCCGCAGGTGATCACCGTCCGCCTTCATCACGATGAGACGCCACGCTCTAAGCGGAAGAAACGCCGCGCTGGTTACCGACCGCAACTGACCACTACGATCTCGAATCGTTCCTTGAAGCCGACACTTGTCATCGAGCGCCAACTCGAAATTCCCTTCAGCGCCGCGAATGTTCGTTGCCACCGTACCATCGGGAGTTTTCGATTCAAGATATACGAAAACGGCGAGAGTGAATTGTCCCGTACCCAGAGGCGGTGGAGAATCGACTCGTCCACCTCGTCCTGTCGATTCAGCCCTCACACGCAACGAACCACCGGCATCCACTCCACACGCGTGAGGAGGACGAACCCCATCGCCTGTTAAGACGACGCCTGAGTATTGAGGCGGATCAGCGACCAAACCTTTGTCCCGGATCGGCATCCGGTAATAGGCGATAGGGGATAGCTGCTTTACAGCACGAGGGTAGGTACGTTTCGGCTCGTCGAAGCTGCGGATGAACCGATCCGTCGCCAACTGGATTCCCACTGTTTCTTTGCTTGCGTTGTCGATTTTCACCGCCTGAGACGATTGCAGACTAACAGCCTGCCCCGCCTGGCCGTCTTTGAGCGATTTCGGTTGCACGCGAACCAGCCCTTTAAATACATGCACCTCGCTCGCGCTGGATTCAACATCGATGGAGAATTCCGTGCCGAAGTCAATAACTTCCGCATCCGGCGTGTCTACGGTAAAACCGACGCCCTCAGGCGGAACGTTGGCAGACAGCCGACCGCTACGTAGCAGTAGGCGGTTGCCGCTTACCGCGTCAAATCGGGCAGGCGCCTCAATATAGACTGTCACCCCGCCATGGAAACGCAGGTGCAGTAGCCCCCGGTCAAGTCGATACTCTCCGACCGCCAATTCAGCGCCGTCGTACCGCTGGCCGGCATACGCCAAGGCCGCATCGACTCTTGTGAGAATCATCGCCACTTGTACGTCGTTATCCAAAAATGGGTTGGCTACCCACAGGATCGTGGCAAACAGTAGCGTCGCCGCGACCGATCCGGCAATGGCTGCGACGCGATGCGCTCGCCATGCCTTGGCAGCTGCCCACGTAAACGAAGCGGAGTGTCTGGAAACGCGTATTGTCGATTCGTCTCTGTGCTTTGCTACTTCAATCTCCGCTACCTCGGACTCAGACAGCGCCGCCAGATCGCTCAAGGCCGAATCGACGTTTATGTACTCGATGAAATCACGGCGCAAATCGGCGTCCGCGCGGAGCGCGGCTTCCAGCGTCACAAGCTGCTCGGCGGAAATTCCACCGCGGGCATAATCGGCGAACAGCGGCCGCAGGTCGGTCAAATCGCTCACTGCACTCCCTCCGCCTGAAGTGTGCGACGCGTACATTCGAGCAGTCGCACACGCATCCGATGCAACCATTGGTAAAACGCCGGCACGGTTCGGCCGCTCTGCTCGGCAACATCCTGAATGCGGACGTCAGGTTCGTAGGCTGCCAACACCAAGGTTCGCTGCTCGTCGGGGAGCCTTTCAAGGCAGCCCTCCAAAGCCTCGCGTTGAGCTGACAAGCAATTCTCGATCTGAGCCGATTCGTGCGCCACGGTATCGAGCACGTCGTCCGCCAGCACAAGCCGATCCCGTGCCTTGTCACGCAGCCAAGCGAGCGTTTCGTAACGCGCGACGCCAAATGCCCACTTGCGAAACTGGTCGGATGCTTCCATTGTCGGGAACTTGCGCCAGAGCACGAGCGCAACGCCCTGCATCACGTCCGCCGCGTCTTGCCGAGTCGGCACCAATCGGCGCACGAATGCCCGAATCGCCGGCTCATTCGCCGTGAACAGAGTAAGAAAGCGTTCGTGAGAGGCAGTGTCGTTTTGTTCCATCGAGAGTACACTCCGCAACTTCCCCGGATTTTACGGCAGATTCCCGAGAATATCGAATTACTCTCGATTGAGCATCTGACCGACGTCTGAATCGGGACTCGTAGTCGTTATGACTTCAGCATTGGCATTGGCCACTTTTCGCATTGAGCATCAAGTTGAGGAGGGCATGTCTCGGTTGAGCTCCTGGCGGCATCTTCATTCTTTGACAGCTAGGCGTTCACCGCCTGTCAGCCAGCGTTCCCGTTAGCGGGCACTTCTGTGTCTCTCGGGACTGCAAAAAAGACGGAGCAGCCCGACCAACGGATTTCCTCTTCGTGTAGCGAGCGAAGATACTTCCGGCAGAGATCGCCGTTGTTTCCAAATCAAACGCGAGGCTGCAAACATCACGATGATCGGAGTTTGGGCGCTGTCTGATGGTCGAGACTCGTCACGAGAACCGTTGCTTCCGCTGTACTCCTCACGATCTGCGGAATTGGCCCTACCGGCCAGTTCGCAGGTTGAGAGTCTCCAGCGGCCATTCTTTGGCGGTCAAAATACTCCGTGTTTGGTGCGTTTTTCTGACTCCGGTGTTTTTCACCGGAGCTATCTTCCACACTCAACCGCCCTGAATCCGCATGGGTTGCGTCCGCCTGAACGGTATTTTCTCTGCGAACGATCGCGCTCTCGGTTCACAAGGTGGCTGCTTGTTGCCACGCCGTTTCCTTCCGACCCACCGAACCAGACGGTTCTTGTTGGGTCCGCGGCTATCGGCACCGATGATCCCTAACGCCCTCGCTTCGTGCAGGAGGTTGGTCCCGCTTCGTTGAGTTGGGAAAGCCCCAATTTAGCTTGTGTGAATGAAACTGGGAGCAACCGGTGTCGGCCGCCGGGTGGCGCAAAGGAATGGCGGTCGCGCTGCTATGGTTGCTCTCGATCTCATACGCTCACGCCGCCGCGCCTCGCCCTAATATCCTTTTCATCATGGTCGATGACCTGGGCAAGGAATGGATCAGTTGCTACGGAGCCGAGGGAATTCAGACGCCGAACATCGACAAGCTTGCCGCAACCGGCATGAAGTTCAACAACGCGTGGTGCATACGGCGATTCGCGGGTATGGTGCGATACAGCAACAAGCGTCTCGGGCGGGTCGTGCGAGGTGGCAAAGCGAAGATGAGTGAACAGAACGGCACGGCCATGCCGTTCATCGTCAGTTGCCCGGGCACAGTGCCCGCTGGGATTGAGACCGATGCCTTGATCGACTTCTCCGACATGCTCCCGACCTTCGCCGAACTCGGCGGCGGCGAGCTACCGAAGGGTCGATGGCAAGTCCTTCGCACCTTTGCTACTTGGCAAGGCGGATGATGGGCCGCGCGATTGGATAGCGGGCAAGCAACCCAAAGCGAGTCCCAAAGGTACATCAGTCAATCAGAAGCGGAAGAAGGCGGAGCATTCCAAGTAGGCTTTCGATTGCCCTTAACCGGGCTTCAAATGACCATCCAGTTGCCAAACCCGTCTGCATCGCAATCAAAGCAACTCACTAACAAAGTAGTTTGGGAGTCCGGGCGAGCCAATCTGTTTTCACTGATGTTTCTGCGAACCGGTAGGGGCCACCTCAATGGACACGGTACCGAGTAGGCTCTCGGCCATGTCGTTGTAGGTTTTAAAGGCAAAGCTATCCTTGCCGGTAAACCCGGGGTTCGGTGTATAGACCAGGTTCGGGGCTTTGCCCGAGAGCTTTCCGCCGGCGGGTTGGCCAAACTCAAACACCTTGAACGTCAGGTTCGTTTTCCGAGGGTTGGAACCGGTTAGCGTAATCGCTTTCGGCGTGTCTTGTAGAACATCGACCGCTTGCGATTGGGCGATCGGTATCCAGTCCCAGGTCAGGCGTGACTTTTTATTTTCGACATCCAGCCAGACATCCACATGCTCAAAGGAACGGGTATAAACGTAACCGTCTTTGACCGGAGGGCCGAGTGGCTTTCCGAGCGGATTGCGGAACTCGTCAAAATGCGTTTTAGCATTCCAGCAGAATTCCGGCATCTCAGGATCCGTGCTCGTCTGATACTGGAAATAGGAATAGGGCTCTGCCGTAATCAGGTAAAAGGCCAACGGAAACTGCAAGGCTTGTTTCATCCCCTCACGGACCTCTTCCTCTCGTCCTGCAGCGACGAGCTTATCAACTCGCTCATCTCTGCTATTCATTCTATGCCATTTGAGCTCCCGAAAATTCGTGAACACGTCAAAGCCCTTTACCCGCGCCTCACGGATCAGTTGCAGGCTGGCACAAACGGTATCGGTCTCGGTCATGGTCACCAGACAGTCACCGTTTACCTGTTCCCAGCTTTCTAGATAGGTGCCATTGAAAATATGAAGAAGCTCGCGGTTTCCTCCCGGACGGTTCGTACGCAGAATGTTCCCCGTAAGAAACGCGTCTTCTGAAATTCTGGCCTTCAGATCGATATAGGACTGCACCTTTCCTTCCGGCGCCACGATTTCGCCCTTTTCATTTTGAAAAGGCTCATCACCCCCATTGGCCTTATCAATGAAAATCCCATCAATGTTGGGGTCATTCATGAGATCGACAGCAGTATCCACCCACCATTTTCGCAAGTCAGGATGATCATGGTTGTAGGCATTCTGATTTCCACTATACGTGATGTACTTTCGCTTACCGTTCTCATCGAGCGTATACTCAAACCACTCTTCTTTATTGAGCGCCTTGTCCGCCGAGAAACCAGTGAAGTGAATGCCCGCATTACGGTAGGTGGTGAGCAGTACATCGGGGTTATACGATTTCAGCAGGGCAGCCATTTTCCGGACCCCCTCGTCTTTGAATTTACTTCCATAAAAACTGTTTCCGCCCAGCCCTATTTTCGCATACGTCGTTGCCATCGTCTTGGCATAGGATGCGGGCAGCGCCTTCCGGCTATTGACTCGGGCCGTCATCGGAAGCGTATCCCAGGAAAACTCTGGATGCCGCCGCTTGGTCACTTTCGGATAATTGCTCAGATGCTGCGGCCCCGTCGGATACAAAGAATAATCGTCCGTTTCGCTATCCAGATGATCCGGCAGATCCGAAACGATTAACTTCAACGCAACCTGATTCACAGCGACTTTCGAATTGGCACCGGACGTAACAAGCAATGGATATTCCGGATTAAACCCTATCCCTAAATTGTTACTCCATCTCCATGACTCCAGTCCCTCTCCTTCACCGACCATCAGAACATGGTTGTTACCGCCTTGAACCTCGACCATTTGCATTCCAACGAAACGCCCGACTTCGCCCCCTCCTCGAGTCGACAGTTTCAGGTTTTCCACGCTGAAACGCAGCGTTTCTCCGGCGTCCAAATCCATATCATTCCCCACGCCCCATCCGGCGCTGCCACCGCTAACAGTCGCCATTTCGCCAAGCGCTGTCATGGAAGAGGCTTCGGTGTTGGGATCGTAGCGATAGGTCGAGTCGACAAAGCCTTCCACGCGCAAATCGAAAGTCACTTTGTCATTGGCACCGTCGCCATCAAAGTCGGAACCCGACCAACGCACTGAATAGATTCTGTCATCTCCGTCAGTCGCGGCAGAATAGCTCAGATCGGGAGATGAGAGATTGCGGATGCGCCGCCCGGTATTGATCTGTAGATCCAAAACATTGGTTCCGTTTCCTCCCGTTGTAACAAACCACAACGTGCTCGATCTCGCGGCGACATCATCAACCACTGTCAGATTCAGGCTGTCCCCATCCATGGTGACGACACCTCCGCCGAGCCCCTTGATCGCAATGTCGGCTGGCTCAAACGAGCCTTCCGCTGAACCGAATCGGATCAGCTCAAGCTCATTCCCGCCCATGGTGTACCCGCGAAGGTCAATCTCCAGCCTGGCACCTTTGGCGATGGAGAGGTGATCCAAGACTTGAATGGTTCCGACAGGCTTGTTGTTAAAATCGAACCGCAGCGTCCCATTTTCAGACACGGTAAAATCTTTCGCAACGATCTCAGGCGCATGCCCGTAGAAATCCACCAAACCGTTGCCAATATAAAGTTCGCCGCCAACGGTCAGTCTGCCGGTTCTCAGCTTCACCGACGAAGCTGAAGTCGCCGAACGAGATTGTCCGATTCGCAGATCACCTTCGACGGTCATGACAGCAGCGCCACGTCCTCGCAGCAAAAGATGCCCGCCACCGACTGCTCCCAGAACAACGTTGTCGCATCGCAACCCGCTATGTGTCACCTCAAGCAAAGCGTCATCGTTCAACTGCAATGAACACGGATTGTCTGCTTCTACCAGAGTCGCCACGACCGGCGCAGCTTTTCGAACGTTCAGCAGGACCCGATCTCCGGGCTGCGTTCCCGGAACCCGCCCTGTCGACCAATTGCCGGACACATTCCAGTTACAGTCAACGGCACCAGTCCAGGTGAAATCCGCTCCATAGCCGACAGCGGCCAAGAGTGCTGTTATGGCTACGATCTTAAGTATCTGCGTCATCGTTTATTCATGCCTCGTCTGGTGTTGATACGTTCGACATCGTTCTTCTGATCCGGCCCCTCAGTACTGCGCCCGCGATTCACATCCGATTCTAGCAGGGCAAGCAGACGCTGGAATACCTCGGGATGGCTCTCATAGAGATTATGCCGCTCACCGGGATCCGCTTCCATGTCGTAGAGTTCGTCGATTGGCGGACTGCGTTCGTAGTAGACGATGGTATTCTCAAGGAGACCTTTCTCCCGGAGTTTCTTCGTCAGCCTTCCAACTTGCTGATTGACAGTATAACCCTCGGTCTCGGACCGGCGCAGGGCCGAATCCATGTCGCAATGATTACGCTGCTTCGGAATCACGTCTACAGGACGGTGGGAAGTGTGCAGGCAAGCACCGAAACTTCCTGAGGTGTGTGCTGTTGGTCTCCTTACGCTTGCAATTGCACTATCTTATCCCGCATTCAAGAGATTGTGTTTCTGCGTTTTGAGGCGGTTGTGCGATGCAGTTCTTGTCCCGCGGTTACAGCAAGGGGACGGAGCAAGCTATTATCGGCCTTGGCCCTCCTCTCCCGAACTGGCGGCGGATGCATCGACTTCGGTGATGATCCCATTGTTGAAAATCACGTCGGTCAACTAGCCCTCCGCACGCATATTTTTATCTCTGGCCGAATCACAAACGATGCTCTAACTCTGAAGTCAGGCGACTGTTTTGGTCTCTGGGGCAACAGGATTGGTGACTTGCAATTCATGCCACATCTCTCGTTGCCGTTTCCAATCGAGCGTTTTGGCGAACGACGCGTTGCCCGCACCCATCTTGCTCCCCGCCGCCCAACCACCGCCGTGGGTGTAGATAATTACCGGACACTTGGCAGCGCGATTCGCGGTCGGGTAATAGAGATCCAACGGCATGTCCCCCTCGGGCGTCTTCTTGTATATAACCTCCAGTTTCCGATCGCCCCCCGTTTCCAGATATCTTTTCGCCTTGCGGGGTCCTTGTTCTTTGTTGTCCGTCTGCTTGGCCTCTTGCGCATGAACGACGCCACAACAAAGCAACAGCAACATACTCGTCAGGTTGACAAATCTATTCATAGTGAATTCGCGATGCATCGAGGCGCAAGCCTCAATGGTCATCCTTCTTCTCCTTTTTTAGTTGCTTCGGGTAATTCGCTTCTTCCAGCGAGGTCATGGGGTCGTTCATCTCATCCATCGTGTTTTCCAACAGCGCGGTGAGATGCGCGAGTATTTCGGAGTATTCGGAATTCCCGGCGAGGTCGCTGATTTCCATGGGGTCTTTCTTCAAATGGAAGAGCTTCACTTTCTTTAATTGCGGATAGGCGATGAGTTTCCACTCGCCGCTGAGGATCATCCGCTGGGTGTCGATGTAGGCGCCATAGATGTTGTCGTAGCTTTTCTCGGCCCTACCATCGAGCAGCGGCAGGACGCTTTTGTAGTCGACGGTTTCCGGCACGGTCTGCCCACTGATTTCCAGTGCCGTTGCCATGGCATCCTGAATGTAAATCGGCGCATCAATCGTGGTGCCCGCCTTCACGCCGGGTCCCCAAACGATGAAGGGCGCCCGCATGGCGGGATCGTACATGTTCTGCTTGCCGACCAGTCCGTGGTGGCCGACGGAAAGCCCGTGGTCGGAGCTGAAGATGATCCAGGTGTTGTCGGCCTTTCCACTTTTCTCCAGTGCATCGAGAATCCGCCCGATCTGCGCATCCATGTGCGTGATGCTGGCGTAGTATTCCTGGCGGTTGACCTTGATGGCGAACACCGTCCGCGGAAACGGCGCAAGTTTTTCATCGCGGATGATAGGAACCCCATCGGCTCCTTGGTCCGGATATTGAGGGATAAAGTTTTCCGGCACCTTGATCCGCTGGAGCGGATACCTGTCGATGTATTCCTTCGGTGCCTGACGCGGATCGTGCGGCGCGTTGAAGGCGACATACATGAAGAAGGGATTGTCGCTGTCCGCCTTCTCGCCGAGGTAGGCAACGCTCTCATCGGCCAACACCTCGCTCCAGTGCGTGCCGCCTTCCCAGAAGCCGCCCTGCGCCTTATCCCACGGCTTCCAGCCGGTTTCGTAGTCGGACTCGTCCTTGGGACGATTGTATCCCGCCGGCTTTTGCTTCGGCATTCCGGCGCGCACCTTGCCCGTCTGGTCAAAAACCTTCGTCGCACTCAGCCCGCCCACATGCCATTTGCCGCTCATGTAGGTTTCGTATCCGTGGTCGGACATCAACTGTGACCAGGACTTGCGTTTGCCCTGCGAACATTCACGAGTTGCCTCTTTGGCGTCCCACAGAAAGCGTCCCGTATTCAAACACGCCCGACTGGACATACAGACCGCTCCGGCCCACGCCCCCATGTTGTAGGCATGGCTAAAACTCGCTCCCTCCTTAGCCAGCCGATCCAGATTCGGGGTGTCGATGTCCGTCAATCCGTGGGCCCCGATCGTTTCGTAGCACTGGTCATCCGAAAAGATAAACAAGATGTTGGGCTTGTCGGCAGCTTGCAATGTGCTGGCGACAAGGAGCAAACTAAGCAGCGGTAATAGTCTTCGGCTCATTGGCGATTATTGGTTGGGGGCTTCGAGTGCGTTGGTGATCACGGTCGCAACTTGCTTGGCTAGCGCATCGGATCCTGCGGGTTTGAAGTGAACATTGCGGGGTTTCTGCCACTGGTCGAGATGCGGCAGAGCAAAAGCATGCAGATCATTCACCTGGATGTTGTTCGCTTCCATGATTTTTCGCGCGGCGGCGTTGTAACGCACCGGCGCTTCGGGCGTGCGGAGCGGGTTGCGCGTACCAGGAACGACGGGTGTGGTGGTCGCGAAGATTAGCTTTGCACCCGTGGCTTTTAGCTTCCCGACAATCGTCTGCATATTCTTCGTATACTCTTCGAGTGTCGCTTGCGTGGGGTCGTCGGGATCGTTTGACTTGTCACTGGACCCAGGTGCTTTGACGTGCTTGAGATCGTGCAATCCCCAGTTAAAATGAATGACGTCCCATTTTTGCACGGCCAGCCATCGATCAATATTTTCAAGCCCGTAAGTCGTTCCACCGCAATTTTCTCTCCGATTTTCATTGCGACCCATGGGACGGAACACATTCGCCTTCCCCTGCAAATGCTCACGCACTTGTAAGGTGTAGCCGATCGAGATCGAATCGCCAAGAATCAACACATTTGGCAGCGTCGGATCGGGCTTGAAGGTCCAATTTTGGGTTGTATCCTTTTCGGCGATCGATCCTGCTTCGGGCGGCGCTGCATCGACGGATGCGAATGAACCGATCAACAGTGCGATGATGATGTTTGGTAAATACTTCATTGGAGTCTTCTCTTATTTCAACGTAATGCGGAAGCCGCTCACCACCGTGTTGGGCAGAGTGTTTGGTACCTGGATTGTCAGCCCTGAAGCACCTCGATTCCATTTGAGTTCTTCATCGCTGCCCATCAGTTCGATAGTGGAAATCTCTTGATCGAGTATTCCATCAGTCGCGAGCGTTTTGATCACAATGTCCGTCGTGGGCGGAGCTAGTACGAAGGCATAGAGCATGCCGTCTTTCGTGGTAAAGCGGATGTCCTCTTGAGAAAACTGCTCGTGGTTTTCACCTTGCCGGCCATCCTTCATCTTCAGCGGGCCTTCGCCAAAGATTTTCCAGGGGCGAGCGCCGTAGATTCCTTCGCCGTTGATCTTGAGGAAGTCGCCAAAGGCGGTCAGATAGGCGAGCTGGTTCTCGGGAATCGTGCCGTCGCCCTTGAGCGCGATGTTCAGCATGACGACGCCATTCTTGCTGATCGCATCGACCGCGTTTCCGACCATCACCGGGACGGCCATGCGGTTCACGGCGCCCTTGCGGTAGAACCAGTTCCCCGACAGATCCGTTGCCCACATCCACGGCTCGGGGTGGATGTCGGAGGCACTGCCGCGCTCGAGATTGTAGGTGAAGGCGGCTTTGTCGAGGTTCCCGCTTTTGCACGAAAAGACGACGGTCTGCTTGCCGCTATTTTCTTCTAAGTCTCGGTTGATGTACGACGAAAACAGTTTGATACCCAGCCCCTTGCCGCGCCGCTCATCTGGAAACGGGGCATCGTTGTTGAACATGTCGGGATCGTACTTCTCGATCAATTCCCAACAGCGGTCATACCAGTGCTGGTTCCACGAATCCTGGGCCGAATAAGTCTTCGGATCGTAGTCCATGTTGAAAAGCTTCCACTCCGGGGTCCCCTCCTTCTGATATTTGCGCGCGGTATTGAAAAAGCGCGGCGACCAGTAGAGGTGCGTCGATACGCCAAACTTAAGTCCCTGCTTCGCGGCGGCATCCTTCCATTCCCGCAGCGTGTCCCGGTGCGGCCCCATCTTGACCGAGTTCCACGGATGCGACGAATCATACATGTCGAAGTTATCGTGATGCGTGGCCACCGGCATGATTAAACGCGCGCCGTTGTCCTTGACGAACTTCACCAGCGCATCGGGATCCCACCGCTCCGCCTTGAGCAGCGGAACGAGCTTCTCATACCCGAAATCGGCGGGATCGCCATAGTGCTTGGTATGCCACTCGGTCAACGTCTCGGTCATCGTCAGTTGGCCTCCGGTCTCGCCGTCGTTCGGCCCGTACATCCGGCGACCGTAATGCGAGCCATCATTGGGACGATTCTCATCAATCGCCGATGAAATCCCCCAGTGAAACCAGACACCGAGTTTTCCATCCACGAACCATTCGGGAACTTGATAGTGTTCGGCCATCGACTCCCACGTCGGCTCGACGACGTTCGTTGCAGTTTCCTGTGCGAAGGTTGTCTCCGAGAGGAAACTGGTAACGAAAAGCAACCCTAACAGATGGGCGTTGATACTTCGCATTTTCGAAGTTCCTAGTTGACATGATTGCTGGAGTACAGGCTTTAGCCTGCGTTGGAGTACCCGGGCCGTCCTTGCAGGCTAAAGCCTGGACTCCAACAAGTGGTTCGATGGAACTACAGCTGACTGGGATCCCAGTCTTTTCCGTAGTCATGCAAAGGATAGCTGATCCAAATCTGAATGGCGAGCTGGCGGCCAACCGCCTGAATACATATTCGGTACCATCTGTGGTCCGCGTCGAAGCGGAGAATAAGTATTACAGCAAAGAGGCTCACCAGAAGCTGCTGGGGGAGGCTTCGCCGGGGTCAGGTCTTGTGTCCGGTGTTCAACGTAATTTGCCGCTGAGTTTGTGGCGAAGAAAAGAATCACATTGATTCATCAAACTTCATTGAAACGCCCGCGTCGATGCGCGTCGCGGCAATCGGATGGCCGAGATTCTCAAAGACGGCAACGGTGTGAGACGCAGCTTTAGCGATCTCGCTATGGCAGCCCTCAAACTCGCGTCGGGTGCATCGACCTCGGTGATGATCCAATTGTTGATAATCACGTCGGTCAACTAGACCTCCGCGCAATATTAATGTCTCGAGCCCAATCCCCAACGATGCACTGATTCAGAAGTCAGTCGACGGATTTTGTCTCTTGGTCAACAGGATTGGCAGCTTTCAACTCGCGCCACATTTTGCGTTGCTTTTTCCAGTCGAGCGTTTTGGCGATGGGGCGGATGTCGGCTTCTTTGATGGGGTCGCGGCCTTTGACGGTGTTGGGCAGGAATAAAATTTCTTCTTGGATGTCGGGGGCGAGATTGTCCATCCACATGATTTGCGTCATGCGGGTCGTGGAGATCTGGCCGTAATGAGCCAGTTCGTTTTGGTTAATGATCGTGCCGTCTTGGATCAGTCGGTGACATCGATGAACCAAGCCTGCATACGATCATGTTCTCGATGCGAGAGGATGGTTTCGAGTTCGATAAGTTTATGCTGACTCCGAACCAAAAGCCAATGGCGAGCAAGACGCTCGAACCCGGCCCCCCAGTGAGTCCAAGATTGTAGCTAGCGGAAGAATTGTGCTTAGCTGGATCAGCATTTTGCTGTACCAGCACGCGAAGATGTGGGTAAAGACAAAGACTTTCGTCCGCAGCGAAATGCTGCCGCAGCTATCGCTGCTAAAGCTAACAACCGCGAAAGCACTAACCCAACAAGCCGTTAATGACCGAACTTGTCTACCGTTGCAACATGCGGATCACTCGACTGCCAAATCATGTTTTGCCGTATCGCGTCGCGTGGCACAACGCGATGTTTTAACCCGATAGTTTTGCCGACATCGATCACTGCTTGAATCGGATCAATCTCCAACGCCGTCACCGGTACATCCCGATGTTGCTCGAGGATGCGTTCCAATTCCTGATAGGCCTGTCGCCGTACGGCATCAAGCGAATCAATGTTGAGGCGGGGGGCAATGTGAAAAACTACTCCGTGAACTTGGCGTCAGCCCAGGTGGCGTGATCCGAATTGGCGTCGTTGCCACCATCCGTGGTTTTCAGGCGGAGTTGCTCCATGCCGGTGGGGAATTTTATATCGATCGCAATCGCGTTGTCGCCACCCCGCATCACGGGACTTTTGTAAAGCGGTGTCCACTGACCACCGACAAGACCTTCAACGATAAAGGGAGGTTAACCAGTTCATGCAATCGGTTCTTGTACTAGTTGAAATTTCCTGAGTGTTTCATGCGGTCATCGCTCGTCTAGAGTAGTGACTCAATATCACGAATCAATTTGTCTCTATCCTTCGTTGGCAAATCATACAAACCGGTATACTCGATCCATCCATTCGAAACGCCAACCCCCGAGCCAACTTGACGGGCCAAGTCCATTTGAGGCTCCCACATATGGCGAAAATGCCATGCACAAGGACGCCAAGCCTTGTTGCCGAGCGCGGCAAGGTATCGGACGGGTTCTTGTCGATACAATGGATTGCCCAGCGAACTACCGTAAGCGTGGTCGCCTACATCGCCGTCGGCCCAAAGGCAGAACGCGGACCTGGAACAGTCGCTGGTGAAGACTGCTTTGTCTTCGCCGAACGAACGCACCAGCGAGTGCATCTCTTTGAAGAATCCGATTGCATGAGGTGATATTGGGCCGGTTCGCTCGGGTGCTTCGTCATATCCCACGCCTGCGAACGTTTCGTCCATGCAAATTGCGTCCGGCTGTAGGATCTCCATGATCCAGCGAGCCTGCTCAAGTAGGTGGTCTCGCCACTGCTGCGATGCGATTGACATCCACCAACACTGCCCTTGGACATCGGGGCCACTCCATGGGAATCTCATCGGCTTGCCATCGGGATCGACACGCCGACACGCTTGTAGTTCCGGGAATAGCGTCGACGCATCGTCGAACAAGGTTAGATGCATGTAGATCGCAGCCTTCGCCCCCGTGGACTGTGTTTCCTTGATTCGTCTTGCCATGGTTTCAAGCGACATCGTGGCAGGGCCATGCTCGGATCCCTGCATGGCAAGCCACGTCTTCCGATCGGGATGAATGAAATCGCCTAAATGGGGGTAGTAACCATGTTGCGTTGCCATGCCAACATGGAACGCGCGGAAATGTTTCATGTCGGCATCATAGCCGTCACCCCGCACGCCATGCTCCCCGCCCGCCGAAGAGAGAAAGTCGTAATAGTGAACTTTGAACTCCTGGGTCCAATCGATCGGCGGATAAGGATCATGATGAGCGAATTGGTGAAACGCCTTCCAGGCCACCGATGCATCGCCGGAATGCACCATCAACCAGCATGACTGTTCGATTGTTTCACCTGGCCCAACCGTTGCAACGCGGCCAATCTGCCAAACTCGATTGCCGTCGTCCGTTACGGTCGATCGGAATCGCATCGGCTTGTCCGACTCGGTGAATAAGCCGATCCGCCAAGGTCTTGATGGACTTGAAATGTCGACAACGGGAACCAACAGAAGTGCTCTTGTTTTTCGTTGGCCGGGGCAACTGGCCATTGGCTCGAGGTAATGGCAGTCGAGGTTCTGTTTCGTCAATTCAACATTGCAGTCGCCAAGAAAATCCTCCATACCAAGTGACGCAAACCGCTTGTCGTGAGTGAAACCCGCGACATTCAGTGGGAGGTACAAATTCTGCTCCGTGACCTCAGGCGATGGGCCTGCGCTACTGACAAACGACAGCTCGACTTGTTGCGGCTGATTTGACGTGTTCTGAATTTTCAGGGTCGCACAAAGCACGTCATCGCCCGGATTCGCACCGCTGCGGTGAAGTTGATGACTGAGCTGAGCGTTGAGCGGGCCGCTGATTCCCTGGTCACGATCGTTTTGCAAATGAATCGCGAGAGCATCCGCAGTGTTCCCTAGCCTGCAAGAGGCTGCTAGCAGCATGCCATTGTTCGCGGCAACCAGCGATTGACCATCGCAACGGACCGAAGAAAAAAGTCGAGAAGGCTCCGGCTTTGTCCATTCAATGGAGGAATGGGGTTGCTGAGCATATAAAACACGGGTGAATGAGAACGGAGAGCTCAGTACCCCGGATGCGACTCCAGTAGAGAGTAAGAAATCACGACGCTTCATAGGTGGGACTTACTTGGATGGGTGAGAACGATCATACTTGGGCATGGAGTGCAGGTAGTTGCACATCGTTGGACCAGTATATCGTACAAACTTCTTGAGTAGGTTACAGCAAATGAGAATGCATCATTTTGTGGGGCTATTAATATCGGTTTTGATGCTCTGGTCTGTGTCGATCACCAGCCTCACAGCAGCGGATGCGTTGCCCGATAAGGGCGCGGTCAGTTCGACTGCTGCCGTCCGTTGGGAAGAAGCATTCGTGACAGGCAACGGCCGTATGGGGGCGATGCTGCTGGGAAACCCTGAAAACGAAACGTTGATTGCCAACCATTGCCGACTGTTTCTTCCACTGGGCAGCTACGAAAAGGTTCCGGATCTATCCGCCCACCTGCCCGAACTCCGGCGGATTTACCGAGACAACGGCAGCGACGCCGCGATGTCGTTTTTGATGAGCAAGGCCGCAGACCAAGGTTTTCCAGGCATCATTAACACGGATCCTTTTCATCCCGGCCTCTTCGTCCATGTCAGGCAACGATCGGAGGGCAGTGTGCGTGACTACCTGCGCACCGAAAATTTTCAAACCGGCGAGGTCGCGGTTCGTTGGAAAGATGATCGCGGGAGTTTCCGCCGCCGCTTGTTCGTTTCACGGCCAGACAACGTGATCGCCTTGTCGCTTTTGTCCGATTCTGTGGGACAGCTTTCCTGTGATTTGGAATTCCCGACTCCTGCCCCTGTCGAGAAGACGCCCATTGGCGATAAGGGGTGGCGAGCTGGGGTCGACCCCGATTTGATCGTTTCCAACCGTACGATGGCAGCGAACTCGGTCACGTTTCATAACATCTACGCACGTGGCAAAGGCGGATTCGATGTCGCCGTTCGGTTGACGGTCGATGGTGGCCAGGCCGAGGTGGTTGATGAACGCGTTCGCATCACCGCTGCAAATGAAGTTCTTCTGCTCGTCAGGATCGTCCCCTGGAAAACCCCGCTTCCAACGCAGGCGAGCGATGCCTGGGCGTATTCGGCCGAGAATCCCGATTTCGAGAATCGCCTTGGCCACTTTGATCCCACCCCCGCATTGAGCGAGACATCGGTTGTCCCCTACCGGACCTCGGAAGAAGCCACCGCATTGCTCCCGCAGATCGTGCGATCACTCGAGGGGCTCGAGACCGACTACGACGCGCTTTTTGTTCCTCATCAAAAGCAGCATGGCGACCTGTTTGATCGCGTTTCAATTGATCTTGGTGGTGGCGAGGACCGGATGAAGACCAGCGAGGAGTTACTATCCATCGCCAGTGGCGAGAAGCGAATACCGGCGGCGCTAGCCGAAAGGATTTACGATGGCGGTCGCTACATGTTTATCTGCTGCGCTGGAGAGCTGCCTCCTAACCTCCAGGGAATCTGGACAGGCACTTGGCGTCCGGCTTGGTCGGGAGATTTTACACTCGACACGAATCTTCAGTTGGCCATGAAGCACGCTTACACTGCCGACCTGGGCGAACTGATGCCGGGATACTTCCGCATGATTGAGGACTTTTACCCGGAATGGAGTCTGAATGCGCAACGAACTTATGGATCTCCAGGCTATCTGACCAACGCACGAGCCTCCAACACGGCGTTGCTACTGCACTGGGGGAAATGGCCTGGAGTATTCTGGACGGGCGGATGCGGTTGGCTCGCCCACTTTTTCTACGACCACTGGTTGTTCACGGGTGACGAGACGTTCTTGCGAGAACGCACGGTCCCGCTGTTGAAGGAAATTGCTTCATTCTACGAGAATTATATGATCCTCGATCCGACTACCGGACGCTTTGAATTTATTCCATCGTATTCGCCAGAGACTGGCGCCGGCATCTCCGCGACGATGGACGTGATGATCTGTAAAGATGTTTTGAAAAACCTGATCACCGCATGCAACGTGCTGGATATCGAGCAGTCCGACGTTCCAAAATGGGAAGCCATGCTGGCAGGGCTTCCGGAGTACCGGATCAACGACGACGGGGCTCTTGCCGAGTGGATTCCGGATGGTGGACCGGAGCGTTATCAACACCGTCACCTCTCCCACTTGCACGCCTGCTACGAAGCAATCGATGACCTTGATCCCGCTCAGACGCCAGAACTTTGGGCAGCCGCCCAGGAGGCTCTGCGACGACGCATCCACTCCGGAGGCGAGGTTTCGTCGCACGGTCGCGTCCATATGGGCCTCGCCGCAGCGTTCCTGCGAATGCCCGAGGAAGCCTACGGGCGATTGGAAGCGATGGCCACCGGCCAGTCGATGTACGCCAGCATGATGTGCTCTCATGAACCGGATGGGCGTATCTTTAACTGCGATGCCAACGGCGCCATGCCGGAGATCATCCACCGCATGATTCTGCAATCGCGGCCCGGCGCATTGGATCTCTTGCCCGCCCTACCGAAAGCTTGGCCACGCGGCGAAATTCGCGGCATTAAGGCCCGCGGACGCATCACGATCAATCACCTGGCTTGGGATCTTGCGGTCGGCCGTCTGACGCTTCGGCTTACCAGCGAATGCGACCAAGACGTCGTTCTGCGCATGCCGAATGCCAAAACGATCGATAGCATCTCAAGCTCGGGTGATCCAGCGATTCTGCAATCATCGGCCGGCATCGCGAATGGACGCTCGGAGTCTCTCAAGGAAGGAGAGTCGATCGAGTTCGACATC
The DNA here is from genome assembly GCF_007860135.1 of Novipirellula artificiosorum. Lineage (NCBI taxonomy): Bacteria > Pseudomonadati > Planctomycetota > Planctomycetia > Pirellulales > Pirellulaceae > Novipirellula > Novipirellula artificiosorum. The sequence goes on along the minus strand of NZ_SJPV01000013.1, from coordinate 78,504 downwards.
CGAATCCCATCACCGTAATGCTGACACTCAAGAGAACTGGGAATCGACTTGCTGCTGGAGCCATACGCCGAATCGTTCTCTGCTCGCGAGTGTCGCGAGGGATCCGATGTTTTTACGGTTTAGCTCACTTCTATATTCTTATATTCTCTCATCGTGTTGACATGGTGCTTACGCCAGTACATCGCGGACAACATGGCCATGTACGTTGGTAAGTCTGCGTTCAAGCCCGTTGTGGTAGTACGTCAGACGTTCATGATCGAGTCCCATCAGGTGCAATAGTGTCGCATTAAAGTCGTAGATAATGGTCTCGTTGACGGTGGCTTTGAATCCGAACTCGTCGATCATCTTGTGTCCAAATCACCTTTCCTTCGCCGTTTGCTCTCTCTCGGTCCGAGTAGTCGATGATTCAGCGACCGTCGAGGCCACGCAGGCTGACGTTTTCGATATAATCTCTCTCCTGTTCGGGAGTCGTCAGGAAGATGCGCCAGCCAAGTCAACCTTCTGAGAGAAAATGCTGCCAAGTCCATCGGGAAATGTCGAGGACGCTCCGCATGATGGCACGACCGCCAAGGGACCATTGTACGTCAAAGAGGTGAAGGACGATCTTCCTCTTGCATCTTGGGCGACAACGGCTGGAGCCATTCTAGGGCCACTTGCAACCGCCGGTTTGGTCAGTGTGTTTGCGATGTTCATGCTGATCCACCGCGAGGATTTGCGAGATCGGATCATCTCGGTGGTCATTGGATGCACGTCGCATCACTTCAGTGAAACTCTGGTTTTGAATCTTCTGCGGATCGGGGGCGCGGGGCTCTATCAACTCGACAGTGTCGACGACGAGATTTTGCCTCAAGCAGTGGGGCAAGAGATTGCGCGTCGCGAACCGTCGGCGGTCGTGATTGTATTGCTTCCCAAAGGGGGCTTCGCCCAGGCGAGGCATCTGTGCAAGGCCATTCGTGGTGAAGGCTATACGGGGCCAATCTTGGTTTCCTGCCTCGGCAAGTTCAAGAACTTTGACAAGCTGTTCGTCAAGTTTCGCAAAGCGGGTGCCACCAGTATGACGACTTCCCATTCCCAAACCCGATCCAAGATTGAATCCATCCTGAAACGACGCGATCCCGTGACCGCGGCTATGGAAGAACACTTGATTCCAAGGAACTAAGGGTTGCTCGGATTGCCATTAAGTTTGAACGTCACGGGCTTGCCGGCCAGCACCGGCCCATCGAGCGGAACAATCGCGACTGCACTCCTGGACGGGTTCTGCGCGATGGCCAAATCGGGCAACAGGCTGGTGATGAGACCGCAAACCAGCAAGGCTGAGGCCGTCTGGCGAATGAGCTGACTTTGTTTGGACACAATCACTCTCCCTGTATTCAGTACTTTTCAATTTTCAGTGCGTGATCAATTCTGTTGCTGTGGCGGCAAAGGGGTTGGCCTGCCGTTCAGATCGTGCTTCGCGCCCGCTTCCCAGGTTTCTCCCACCCGCGGCGACGTAATCGAATTGGCAGCGGGCAGCGATATTGATCGGACCGTCGATTGTATAACGCTCGGCTGGGCGGCAGCGTCATCGGGACGTTCGTCGGAATTGACCTCGAATGAATGTCGTGTAGTGAGGGCAACCACCTTGAACACCCGGGATTCTCGTCTTGCAGACGCGCGCAGTGTAGGCCGGTTTGGCCATCGGCGCGCGTCGGCGGAAAGAAATTCTTCCGAATCGATGCGGCAAACCGTTTGCCTGCTCAAAATCACGTTTATTGATGAGAAGCTGGCATAGGAACTCGGGTGCATTCGGATGCAACCTCGCGTCTACAGCAAGAATGACCGTAAATAACGGTGCTTTCGAATTCCTTGTATTCGGTAACCTGATTTCACTCTGCTAAATTTTCAAACATTCATCGTGCCTGCCGGAGCGCAAGAGGTCCTGGAAATTGATTCCTCCCCGCGCGGTAGGGACTTCCCCGGCGGTTACAGCGTTCGAGGAACTCCCGCAGTTGGTCGCTGTTTGAAGTTGCTGCCAGCTTTCGGCGTCGGTCAGCTTCGCATTTCTGTTGTTTCCGTTGGAAGTCGGGGTTGTCAAAGATGCTAACAATCGATTGATCGCTGTAACTCATTTGTGTTGTTCCTGGTGGATCGGCTCAGGCAAAGTGACTGATGGATGAAGTGCTCTTGGGCGGTACGCAAATGCCCAGCGCCCGTCCTGAGTAAGGATATGCTGAATTATCATGTAGTTGGTGATGAAGCCAAAGACGTGTTTTGGGCTGGCAGTTCTCGATCTAGTTCGAATTGAATCTTTCGCATGGCGACCTCCTCGGCGGCGGTTCGGTTTTCAACCATCTCATGGTTTTCGTCGCTCGTTGACCCAACCCACCAGTTGTTCTGATCGGTGTAGAGAAGCACTTGCGGCTTGAGTTCTGGGTGATAGTAGATGATCACGCTGCTGCACTCGATGATGCGGATGCCGTCGGGTCGATCAATGATCGAAGTGTGCTTATCGGCGAAAGGCTCACCCAGCGACTGAACGCCTTCTTCTATTGATTCTCGAGCCGCGTTGGGTTTGGTGTTGACCGACCTTTTTGGCTTCCTACCAGCTTTCTTCTTTGGTGTGATGCCAGTTTTCTCTGTAGCCTCTGCGAGCGACACTTTCCCTTGCTCCACTGCCGCGGCGACTTCCGGATTGGACTTTGCGAGCTTGTTTGCTACCGCCAACTTATCTCGTGGCACGGCTTGTTCTTTTGCAACAATCTCGATCGTACGCGGCGAACGCTTTTCCTGGCCTCGGTTCGTCACGGATTCAGTGACGGACGCCTGCTCTTGGTTTTTATGTTCTTCTGCCGCCTCGGTCTGCTTTCGTTTATGGGCACGTTTTTGCGCTTCCTCCAAACGTCGGACGGCGTACATCAGCTTTTGATCCTTGGTAAGGTGACGGCGAGCGACATTGGATTCCGCGACCGCTTCAGCGTCGGCGGTAGTCACGACGATCTGCTCCCGATCGAGGGTGATACCCAGTAAATGACAAGCCAGCAGTCGGCACCGACCGTCTATAAGCCCCCCCCCTTCGCGTTAATTTGTATTGGGTGCAATAAGCCTCGCTCGTCGATCGAATCGACCAAATTATCAAAGTCACGTGGGCCGATCGGAGGAACCGCCATACAAGCGGAGCGGATACCTCGGATCCGGCCTCGATTCGATCGGCATCAAGTCTGCCATGGCAGCGTAGAATGCCAGTGAGCTTCCCCATTCTGGTTTTCCTTTTTCTTCGGGTGGGCCAAGGTCAGCGGCGAGCAATCGGCCTGTATTCACTTCGGAGTGCCTCGTCGCCGCGGTATTCGCATCAACGCTCGCTGAGCTGCCGCATCCATGCGGCGGACCCTTTCGGATTCACTTCCGGCTGTCGGTGTGTCACAATGGTGCTTGGTTGCGCGACGTTGTTTGCTCCGTTCGGAGTGGCGTTGGGCAGAACCGCGTACACTTGTCGAACATGAAACATCATTTCGGAGATCTTCTCGATCGAAACGCTGACTATTGGACGATCGTGCCGAACCGAGATCGGTATGCCTTCCGTATCGGAGACGTGCCTTCTAACAGCCCCGAGGTCACAATCGTCACGATTGGGAAAGGCGATGAGAATTGGAAAACTGTCTTTACACTACCGAATCTCGAAGAACTGACCTTACACGAGCCCACCCGTGAGCAACTGCATGCTATCGGCGAGCTTACGTCGGTTAAACGTCTGAGGATCACGCATGCTAGACCGAAGACGATCGACTTTCTGCGCAACATGTCGCAGGTCGAAGAACTCGTGCTGGAGTACGTCTCGGGCTTTTCCGATTTAGCACCCCTTGGCGACCTACGGCGGCTGCGTGCGCTGCATGTAGAGAACCTACGTCGCGTTTCAAGCTTCTCCGGACTCTCAGGCATCGGGAGCCTCAAGTACCTATCCATTTGCGGTACGTTGGACTGGAAGCAGCCAATCGATGACTTTACGTTCTTCGATGAGTTGCAGGGCCTTGAAGTGCTTTCGCTCTGGCAAATCATCAACAAATCGCCATACCCTGCCATGCTGCCAGCGATGAATCTGAAGGGCTTGAAGAAACTCAAACTCCATCGAAGCTATCTGGCAACGAACGAGTACGCACTGCTCGAGGTCATACTCAAGGGCGTTGAAGGAGCAATCTGGGGGCCCTACGGCACGAGAGCAGACTCCGAGTTGGAACTTCCCGACGATGATGTGCGGGCCCAATTGCCAAGAGAGGTCCTTGAGGCTAACCATCCCGAAGTAAGAATATATTACGACGGGAAGCGTGTGATAGACGATCCGAGCTCCCTGTGGTTCGAGTTCACCGGGAAGGGGGCAGGTCGAGCCAAGTGCAGCAGTGCCCTGGCGGAATCGAAGTGCAAGGAATTCAGCGAACAGTTCGCCGAAATGAAGCAACGAGCAGAGACAATCGTGACCGGTTGCGGCTGAGCGGCTGCTCAGTCTCCTGCTTCGTTTACGGCGGCAGCTGTCAGGCGGCCACGGACTGCACGGCGACAGCTTGGTCCTCCTTGCGCTCTGTCAGACGAAATCAGAAGATTCGCCGTTACAGAATCGTACTCCACCTCTTCAAGTCCTTTTTAACCTGAGTTGGAACGGTCGCCAGATCCAATGACATCGGGACAAATCGGTCGTTCCCACGAACGACCGGGGGCCCAAGCGAGCGAAATCCCATTCGCTCGTACATGTCTTGTCGCCGTTCGAGTCCGGAGATCAAAATGTGGGCATAGCCATTCGAGATGGCGTATTGATGGACGCTGCATGCCAACCCCGCGAAGACAACTCCAGATCGATGGTTCGAATCCACTGCGAAAATCCTCGCCTCTAGAAGTGGTCGGCTAAGTTGTGCGAGTACGCTTGGATTTGCAATTGCGCTAGCGGCGGAAAAGATAGGGCCGTCATGAACCGCCATGGTGCCACACACGCATCCGTCATGAATAGCGACGAAGTAGATGTTGCAGTGATCAAATTTATCAACAAGAGAGTCTGTGCCGGGATCATCGTACCGAGGAATCTCTAATACGAATGTCCGATAGAGAAGTTGGTTGACCTCCGCCCGCTCGCAAGCCGAGTCAGCGGTCTTAAATTCATAGCGTCGTTGCGATTGCTCGAGCATCGCCTTCACCTTGATTCTATATCGGTTCGTGCTATTGATCGTCGGACCTTCATGTCCGACTCGCGGTCTACACGTCGAGTGAGTCTCCCTGCGAACAGTGTCCATAACCACAGACTCCACGGTACGAAGCCAATTTACTCGGAATGATCGGTGGCGTCACCATAAAAACGCAGCTGCAAAGACGCGGCTTGGCTGCACACATCCATCAATCAAGTCCCAGATTTGGCAAGAACTGCAGCGAACGATCCCAGCCAATTTGCGTGCGGACGATGCAACCTCCAGCAGGGAGAAGCCAAATCGTGGAGATCGGTTAAGGCAAGTCTCAGACCCTTAACCGACTATTGATTCCGGTCGATGAGCTTCGTGTCGCGGGCAGCGGCGGGACAAGCCGACCAATTGATGGGGTGAAACGCAGTCCTCAAGAATGCGATGAAGCCAGCCAGCGCTGGCGATTTCGCGTGGACCAAGCCCCGCCGGTAAGATCTGCTGGCAACCGAGTTATCTGCCAGCCGGAGCGAGAATTGCGATGTTTTCAAAATCAACTGAATGCTAGTGAACTCCGCAAGTTTGAATCACACCGATAGTAGCGAAATCCTCGTAAACCTACGCAACAACTCGACTGATATAGCAAGAAAATCCGCCGCACGGTATCGTTT
>NZ_SJPV01000013.1:0-72601 GCF_007860135.1 Novipirellula artificiosorum | reverse complement strand
CTTGTTGCTCGAAGAAAGGTGTCAGCCCGACGAGAAACGAAAGACGCATGTTGCTCGAAATTTCACGTCCAGGGTTCGTATCCCAGGGGTCTCGGCCCTCGGGGATGTACGTGCCTGTAGCCTGCATCGGCAACGCACTGAATGCAGAGTGGTAGTTGTGGATCGCCAGCCCGATTTGCTTGACGTTATTGCTGCAACTCATTCGTCGAGCGGCCTCGCGAGCCGCCTGGACCGCTGGTAGAAGCAAGCCTACCAACACACCGATGATCGCAATGACAACCAGCAATTCGACGAGTGTGAATCCAGTACGTTGTCGTTTCATAAAAAAATACCTCAAAACGAGAGAAGTGAAAAAGTAGAGGACGAAACACATCCGCGTAGCGCGTGAAGGTCCCCTGTATGGGAATATTCCCGGCTTTGTTGAAATTCTTCTCGCGAAATCTGGAGATTTTTCCTGTCTTTTTCTCAAATCACTATGTTTTTTGGGAAACCACGAAGAAAAATCGCAAAATGAAGGGAGCGTTCTGGGAATAAAATGAAGGGAGCGTTCTGAGAATATTGTGTGTCGCTCTACCGCGGATCGTCGCACCTTTCGCGGTCAAGTCGCGCGTGGCTGTTAACAGGAAACAGGTTATCAAAGAGGAATTGTTCCAAGACGAGTTTGTTCGCTTGCTTGCGCTGCACTCAAGCAAGGTGATGTCGTTCATCCGTATTCTGACGATGAATCGCCAGGATGATGCTGAGGAGGTATTTCAGTTGACATGTGTGGTGCTTTGGAAAAAAGTTTTCGCAGTACGATCCGACTGGCGATTTTGGGGCCTGGGCCTGCCGCATCGCACATTACGAGATGCTTAAACATCGCGAATCAATGCGTCGTATTAAACTTTTGAGTGACGAAGCCCTTGAGTCGCTAGCCGAAGCGGCGGTGCCCATCTCCGCCGAATTGAGTGAGCGTCGGACAGCACTGTCAGACTGCCTTAAAAAGCTCCCCTCGTCAGATCACGACTTGATTCGTCAGAAGTACTTCGAAGGCTTAAGCGTCGGTGAGATGTCCATCCGCTTGGGGCGCTCGACGCATGCAATCTACCGTGAATTGAGCAAAGTGCACGGCTTACTTTTGCGATGCGTAAAACGTGCGTCAACCGAGGTGCTTTCATGAGTGCGGACAACCACCAACTGCAAACCTTACGCACCTTGATTGTAAAATCGCAGTACGAATCACTGAGCGAATCCGAGATCACACAACTCAACACGCTGATATGCTCGGAAAAGGGTGCCCTTGAGGCAGTCGCTCTGATTGACCAACTTTGCGCCTTGACCGACTCTGGGGGACTGGACTCCTTGCCGATGGCGGAGGTTCTATCCGAAGCATTCGGCAGGGAAGCGACCTCGGGAACCGTGTCTCGTCACGGGGAGTCCGTTTCCCCAAAAAACGTGCCGGCGAGTTTGGACGACGCGAATGCGGGCTTGTCGCGAGAACGAGCGGCTTCGTCCTCTCAGCCTAACCGATGGACGAAGGCTTATTGGTGGGTCGGTCTAGCAGCCAGCCATTTGCTGATCGCCTCGTTGGCATGGTCTCTTGCAAAGCCCTCGTCGAACAATGCGCCCCCAGCAGATCTCGCTTTCGATGCATGGCCACCGCAACTCGTTTCGATGACGGCGTGTGTTTGGCGTACTTCGGGTGACTTGGTCCCGACGATTGGCGCACCGATTCGATCAGGTGAGATCCTGAATCTTGTCGAAGGCATCGCGGAATTTAGGATTGGAGAAAGTACACCTGGTGAGGCGCTCGTCCGTCTCGAGGGGCCCGCGAGCGTCCATATTCGCAACGATGGCGGCCTTGGATTTCTCGATGGTTCCATGACGGTCAAGTCACTTGGTATTGGGAGCAGAAACGTCACGGTGGAGACCCCGATCGGCACGGTTCTTGTTGACGGGCAAAGTTCAATCGGAATGGTTCTGAGTGACGCTGAGAGTGAAGTTCATGTGTTCGCCGGACGGGTTTTGGTGCAGCCCATCCCGATGGCCGCCGCAGCGCCCGCAATCAAATTGGCAGAGGGAGAAGCCGTACGTATTTCCGCAAAGTCAGAAGAGGGGCTGACGGTCGTCAAATTTGAGGCTTCCGAAGCCAACTTTGCTTCGGTCCGCTCGCCCGGATTCGATCCGTTGTATTTGGGCGAAGAGTACGTTCACGCCGTTTTGGATTCCCAGCCAAGCGTTTACTGGCGATTTGAGGGACTCACGGGTGAGTATCCTGGTTTCGTTGAGAACCAAGGCAGCGCACCGGGTATGCATGCGGTAGTCATTGGCAATCCCGGCTGGCGTCAATATGGCGACAACCGGGTTGCCGAATTAGGGTCCTCGACCTCCTCAGCATTCCGATCCTTGGAGCCTTGGCCGCTGAAGCCTCTGGATGAGTACACCATTGAGATGTGGGTCAAGCCGCTCTTGTTTCACCACGGTGAAGTCATCTGCATGCATGATTTGGAGGCATTGGCGGATGGCCGATACCCTCACACGATGATGCTTGAAGCCACATCGCATCACTATTTTACCCATCGACTGACTGATTCTCCGCCCAACCGATTTCGCTTTGTCCATCGTGCACTCGGCGCAGCCAAGCCGATCAGTGCTACGAACTTGTTTGCGGGATCACAGTACAAAGCTCGGGAATGGCAACACGTCGTCGCGCAGAAGAAAGGGAATCAGCAGATGTTGTGGATCGATGGGCAACTGTCCGCGGAACGAGACAACCCCGTTCCGCTTAACGAGAACGTACAGATCCTTATTGGACAGGTTTACCCCGACTCGGTCTATCGGCGATTCGTCGGGCAGATCGATGAGGTCGCCCTTTACGACCGTTGCCTTACCCCGCAAGAGTTGCGGACGCATATCAAGGCCGCAGGACGCTCGGTCGCACCGAAGCAAGCGAATTGAAGGCTACCATCCGATGGACGGTGTCGATCACCGATCGCAACCTACATGATTCTTGTTTCGTTCTCTCTCATCTCAAACGATGATGTTTGCGAACAATTTAGGTTCGATGTCCTCGGGATCGGGGCTTTTCGATCCTGTGCGATACACGCCGAGCCCTTATTCAGCTGAATCGTCCTTGACGTCATCTATTTCAGAGGCGACCGGCGTCTCCAAGGCAGGTGAAACTGCTTGTTTCTCCGTACGCCACTCCGCAATGCGTTGGAATACGACGAAGAAGGAGGGGACGAATAGAAGTGAAAAGACGGTTGCCGCCACCATCCCGCCAACGACGGCGTTCCCGACGGCTTGTCGACTGGCGGCACCCGCGCCGGTCGCGACCAGCAGTGGAAGAAAACCCAGGATCGACGAGAAGGCAGTCATTAAAATTGCTCGAAAACGCAGCGTCGCAGCATTAAAAGCGGCATCCCCAATCGACACGCCCTTGCGTCTTTCCTCACTGGCAAACTCGACGATCAGAATCGCATTCTTACTGGCCAAGGCAACCAACAATACAATTCCAATTTGCGTGTAGGTGTCATTCGGCATACCACGTACAACCAGTGCGAGCACGACGCCGAGCACGGCCAACGGCACCACTGCGATCACCGCAGCAGGGCTGGTCCAACTCTCGTACTGTGCGGCAAGAACCAGGAACACGGCAAGAATTGCCAATAAGAAAATCATGGCCTGACCGCTACCGGCAAGCTTCTCTTGAAACGACATTCCCGTCCACGCATAGCCGAACCCGGGTGACATGCGTGAATCGGCCATTTGTTCCATCAGATTCAATGCTTCTCCGGAACTCGTGCCGAGCGCAGCCGAACCGTTGATCGCGGCGCTCGGATATAAGTTAAACCGACGCACCACCGACGGGCCAAAGTTCTCTTTCACATTAACAATCGAACCGAGAGGAATCATCTGTCCTGCATGATCGCGAACATCAAGTCTTGCAATGTCGTCGGCCGAGGCACGGAACTCCGCTTCGGATTGGACCCGAACCTGATAGGAGCGGTTGTTGTACGTGAAGTCATTGACGTAGGCCGAACCGAGATAGGCTTGAAGGGTGCCGAACACGTTTTCCAAGGGCACGTTCATGTTCTTGGCTTTGACGCGATCCACATCCGCGAATAACTGCGGTGCGTTAGCGCGAAACGCCGAGTTCAGCCCGGTTAGTCCGCTTTGAGCATTCCCCGCTTCCACAAGATCCTCCGCTGCTGCTTGCAGTGCAGTGTAGCCCCCACCCCCTTGATCGAGCACTTCCATCTGAAAACCGCCGGCCGCACCGAGTCCGTCGATCGGAGGTGGCGCAAAGGCAAACACCACGCCACTTTGGATCTTACTGAATCGTTGCTGCAGTTCAGCCTGAATCGCCGGCAAACTCTTCTCGGGTTCCGTACGTTCGTCCCACGGATCCAAAATGATGATCGATAGACCGAGATTCGATCCGGCATAGCCACCGAGCAAGGAGTATCCTGCGATCGAAAGGTTGTCCGAAATACCGGGGACTTCGCTGTAAATCTCCTCAAGCTGTCGCATGACCGCTCGCGTTCGTTCACTCGATGCGGAATCAGGCAGTTGGACGTTGACGAACAAATAGCCCTGGTCCTCGTCTGGGACGAATCCCGTGGGAAGCGAGCTGATGCCTGCGCCCGTCGTCGCTACCAGCGCGGCATAAGCCACCATCACAAGCAGCACCAAACGCACAAACCATCGGATCACGAAGCCGTATGCCGAAGTGGAGACGTCGAATCCCTTGTTGAACCAGCGAAAACCGATGAAGCTTGATTCTGTTGGCGCTCGAAGGATCAGTCCACACAACGCTGGGCTCAATGTGAGCGCGTTAAGCGTGCTGATGAGAACGGCACCCGAGATCGTTAACGCAAACTGACGAAAAAGCTGGCCGGTAATCCCCCCCATGAAGGCGCTCGGAACAAACACCGCCAGCAGTACCAGTGTCGTTGCGATCACGGGACCTGTGATTTCCGACATTGCTTTAACGGCCGCGTCTTTGGGCTGCAAACCCTCCGCCAAATGCCGTGTTGTATTCTCAACGACGACGATCGCATCATCCACTACAATCCCAATTGCCAACACGATCGCAAACAGCGACAACATGTTGATTGAAAAGCCGATCATGTTCATGATCGCAAAGGTGCCGATCAGTGAAACCGGGATTGCGACAACAGGGATGATCGTCGCACGCCAGTCCTGAAGGAAAACAAAAATCACGAAAATCACCAACAGCACTGCGATCGCGAGCGTGTTGTAGACCTCCGCGATGGATGCCTCCACAAACAGGGTCGTGTCGAAACCAACCTCGAACTCCAGTCCATCCGGCCAATTGTTGCTGGCGCGGAGTTCCTTCATTTTTTCTCGTACCAATTCCGCGGTTGTCATCGCGTTGGCTTCGGGAAGCTGGTAGATCGCAATGGATGCGGAGGGGCGTCCATTGAACCGCGAATCAAACGTGTAGTCTTTCCCGCCCAACTCGACGCGTCCGACATCTTTCACTCGCAACGCCCGGCCATCGCTGGCCGTCGTGATGATAATGTCCTCAAACTCTTCTTTGGTTACCAATCGCCCGCGCGCACTGACGGTCAATTGAAACGCGGTTCCCTCTGGAGCGGGAGGTGCGCCGACCTGGCCGGCAGCGACTTGCACATTCTGTTCACGGATCGCATTGACAACATCGGCGGTCGTCAAGCTCCGTTGCTTCAGCTTGCGTGGATCGAGCCAGATCCGCATGCTGTAATCACCGGTGCCAAAGACCTGAACCTCACCGACACCACTCACGCGGCTGAGTTCGTCCTTGACGTTCAACGCGTAGTTACTCAGAAACAGGGGGTCATCGTCACCTCCAGGCGACGTCAAAGCAATGAACTGAAGGATCTGCGTCGATTGCTTCTTTGTCGTGACGCCTTGAGCCCGAACTTCGGAGGGTAATTGAGCCTCGGCAATCGCCACTCGGTTCTGCACCAGCACAGACGCAATGTCGATGTCCGTTCCCACTTCAAACGTCACCGTCAAGTTATAGCTTCCGTCGTCCGAGCTATTCGAGGACATGTAGATCATGCCTTCGACGCCGTTGACTTGCTGTTCAATCGGAGTCGCGACCGTCTCGGCGATCGTCCGTGCGTCGCCGCCTGGGTAGACTGCGCTGACGCTGACGGTGGGTGGCGCAATCGGCGGGAATTTGGCGACCGGCAGCGATCCGAACGAGACGAGCCCGGCGATCACGATGATGATCGAGATTACCGAGGCGAAGATTGGACGATAGATAAAGAAGCGTGACATTTAGGCGATTGCTTTCTTTGGATTCATTCGACTTCAGAAGGACTCGTCGCACTGCTGTCAGCAGCACCGTCAGGCGTACGGTCGGTTGGCGAGAATCCTCGCAGCAACGTTTGATCGTCGACCTCCAGTTTCTTGTCGATCGGAATGACTTCCAATCCAGGTCGCGCACGCTGCAGGCCGTCGACGACGACACGCGAATCAGGGGTTAGTCCTTTTTCTATCACTGCCCATCCACTGATGGTTTTCGCCACCGTGACCGCCACTCGCTCTACCTTACGCTCGGCGTTCACAACCAGAACGTATTGGCCGCGTTGGTCGCGAAGCACCGCATACTCTGGAATCAACATCACCTCGACCGAATCTCCTGTTGGCACGCGAACCATCACGAAGATCCCTTGCAACAGCGAGTCGTCCGGGTTGGCAAATTGTGCACGCAGTCGCAGCGTTCCTGTACTCGCATCGACTCCTTCTGGGTCGATATATTCCAGCACCCCCTTGAAGGGAAAGCCTTCATCTGTTTCGCGTTTCAGAAAGACCGCTGTCTCGCTCAGATCGGCTTCGGTGAGCTTCTCGCCGGGCTTTAACCCCGCCTTCTTTTCGTTCATGAACCGTAATATGTCACGATCACTCACACTGAAGTTCGCGAACACTTGGCTTCGGTTCACAACCGCGGTCAGCTTCTCTCCGTTATCAACGAGATTGCCTCGTTTGATATCGGTGGTCGTAATGCGTCCATTGATCGGCGATTTGACGGTCGTGTAGTCAAGATCGATCTGTGCTTGAGCAAGACTGGCCACACTCTGTCCCTTTGCTGCTTTTGCCGCTTGAACGTTTGCTTTGGCAGACTCTAAGGCGGCCAAGGCGGCTTCATTTTCCGCCGTAGCCGTATCAAACTCAGCCTGCGAACCCGCATTCTGGCTCAGAAGACTCTCCGCGCGACCCAGATTCTGGCCAGTCTTTTTTGCCTCCGCTTCTGCCGTTCTCACGAGTGCATTGGCAACGCTGATGGCGGCCTCGGCAGAGGCGACTTCGGCCGTAGCCGAGTTCACCGATGCTTGATACTGCGTCGATTCAATTTTGTACAAAACATCACCTGCGGCGACCTCTTGTCCCGGCTCAAACTCGACCGATTCGACGAATCCTCGAACGCGAGCCCGAACGTCGGCTTCATCCACTGCTTCGATGACACCGTTTTGGTCCAAAAACGGGGTGATCGACTGCTGCAGTGGCTTCGACACGGTCACCTCGGGCGGTGGCGGCGGAGCGTAGTTGTTTCTGGACGACTTGCACCCGTTCACCGTCATCAGACACCATAGAATCAGCAACCGGTTGAACGTGTTCGATTTTAAGATGTCCATCGTCTGTTGCCCAGTCAAAGTGGATGTACGTAGTCGCGTCAAATTCATGATGCGTTGGGAAGACTCCTGGCTACTGCCCAATAAAATTGGACCAAGAACGGCGATTTCCGTAAAGGAGAGGTTAAACGGCAGTCAATCCGATAACCGATCATTCCGCCGGTGCCCGCCGACTCCAACCGGAATCTCGATTGTGAAAAGGTGCGAATTGAAGTGAGCATGACCGCCAGCAAAAAAATCATCCCGGCTCGTTGAATGGTTCTTTCGGGAAAAAGAAGACTCATCCTCAAAGGCATCCGAAGCCGCGTCGCCAACAAATCCAGATGAAGGAGACACCGAGCCAAGCCGATTGCTGCAGTATTCCGACTGCATCATTGAGCCGAGTCCACCGCCGTGACCTGATCCGACTTTTCAAGCTCCGGAAATCGTCCCGCCATCAGATCTGCGATCGGCTTTGTCGATTCGATCCGCTGTAACAAGATCTTCAACGCAGCGGTCACAGGCGTTGCGAGAAACATACCGATGATGCCCCACATCATGCCCCAAAACATCAACGCCACCAGAATGGTCACCGGATGAAGATCCGAAGAGTCGCCCATGATTTGGGGTTCGATGATATTGCCGCTGATGGCTTGAATCATACTTGTTCATCGATTTCGCTAACCATGGCGGAATCGTATTTGACCACGGATTTTCCGCTCAACAAGAAAAAGACATAGATCAGCACAATCACGCTGGTTGTCACAAGACTGATAAAGGCTTGCGAGACAATGGATATTCCATCACGGACCAAGGCGTCGACGAAATCACTCGCATCGGCTTTGGAAGGTTTGTCCGCTACGACGGTGGGGAGAGTCTCGGGGATTTCTACCGTCACTTCTTTGGAAGGCAGAAAGGACGCTGCCCGATTCTCCATGTGATCGCCTAATGATTGCACGCGACGCTCCGCCCAATCGACGATCTCCTCAATACGATCCCGATAGTCCCGAGAGTTCGTGTTGAGATCAACCATTGACATCCAAATCGAAAAACCGAAGACCAACAAGAGTCCCGCGCCGGCAATGAAGGTGAGTCCAGCGGCAATGATGCGATTCACGCCAAGCCGCCGTTCGAGTGTGGTCAAAATAGGGCTGACGCCGCTGACCACGAACAATGCCACGACCAAGGGGACCAATACAGGACGCAGCCAATAGATCGAGAAGGTCGCGGCAACGACCGCTAAGACGGTGAGGCTGACGGTCTGGATGCGAGCGAACGATGGGTCATCGGATTGGATCATGGCCATCATAATATCGCGAATCCGCTTCGTGAGAAGCTACCATGCCGCCTCTTTCTCCCCCGCATAGAGCGGCATGTGGCGGTAGTAGACTTCCAAGCAGTATAGTGACATACACGTCGTGTAGAGACGACCTGCGTGCCTGCCCCAAGCATCCCTTCGCGGTGACCAGCTTCCCTTTTCGGCATCCTGTTGAACCTGAGTCGCTGGGATCCTTACCTTCAGTTGATCATTCCACTGAGTCCACAATGGACCACCGTAATGGTGCAGTGCCTGAGTTGCGTAGTACCAGTAGTAGACGTCGGGCGATCGTGTGTCTAAGGGATGATTCGTCGCTAATGCACCCAGACCTTGTGCCATGCCAGGTTGGTTGCGATGCCAACCTAAGTATTGGCGACAAAGAATCCCTTCGGCAGTCATCGATGGTGAAGTCACCTCGCCGACTTGGTACGCATACCCCGCGTTATAGTCGCGACCGACCGAATCAAGGTACTTTTCGACGTTCTCAAAAACGTAGCGCTCGACTCGCAGACCGCCCGATTGACCGCTCTTCAGCCCCATTACGAACCACCCCGTCACGGACGTGTCCGAGTCAAAACGCGGCTGGTAACGCCACCCCCCTTCGGGTGACTGTGCTTGTACGGCGAAGTCGCAGGCCGCCTGCGCGCGTGGTTTCAGACGGGCGTCCTTCGTCATCGCATACAGTTCGCACAACGCAATCGTCGCTTGAGCCTGAGCGTACATCCTTTGCTGGCCCGGTGCCTTATTGGCCATGAAACCGCTGCGGTCTTGTTGGTCCACCATCCAGCTCGCCGCTTTGTGAACCTGACGCTCGTACTTTCCGGTGTGATGCGTGTTACCGGCTCCCATGAATGCCAACATCGCCATCGCGGTTGCGGCCGTTTTGTTTTCGAGTGGAGCACCGTTGCTATAAGGCCCAATCAAACTCCAACTGCCATCATAGTTCTGCTGTCGCTTGAGCCATTCCAATCCCATTTCAACCGCTTTCTCCGTTTCTTCGGTTCCGCCGAATTTCCTCAGCATCGCTTGCTTCGTCGCTCCCGAGCGACCACCAAACATGGACTGCGAATCGATGGGAAGTTTCTCGAGCCCGCCATGCGATTCAAGTGCGTCTTTAATCGCATCAAGCGTAGGTGCTTCCATTGGGAACGACACGGGAGCGATGCTGAGAAGATCTGACTCGATAGGGACCGTTTGAAGTTCCGTGTCAAAATCCGCGTGGCTTGTGAAATCGTCAGACACGACGATCGAAAACTCAGCAAGTTCGCCCGCAGCTTCACGTTCGCCCTGACGAAGTGATAGTAGAATCGAACTCGATTCGTCGAGCGAGATCGTGATGAAGGCCAGCACCAGCAGTAGAATCAAGTGCAGTACCGTGCTGAGAAGCCAGGGCGGTGTATCCTCAATCCGCCGTTTGAGCTGCGCATAGCAGCGGGTGCTGAACTTCGGCTTCGTTATGAGGGGCTTCGCCGTGTCAATCAACGGCTTCCGCGTTGGGCTGGCTTTGGCCGTAGCCTTTCTGCTCGGTGTCGATTGCTTGGTTCTGACAAGCGGCTGACTAACTCTTTCGCCTCGCCAGCGAGTTGGTGTTATCGGCGGCGCAGCAATCGGTGGACTGAGCACGTTTGATAGAGAAGATAAGTGCATCCGAGGTGCTTTTTGCTCGAGTTCCCTAGACAGCATTCGCTTTCAGCCGAGGTCGATTTGGTTCGGGACAAACGGCGGGCAGTAGCCACCGCTACTCTTAATGGGAGAATGCGAGCCAGCTTTGTCACAACACGACCTCATGGATCGATCGGATCATTTTCAATGAAGCGTGACAAATCGACTTCCAAATGGTCCTCTCTCGATAGGGAACTGGCGTGACTCCTGTTATGCCTTCACGTCGACGAAGCTTCCTGACGCACCGACTTGGTCTTGACTTGCCGAAGCCTTCAATCAAACGCTTGACTTGCGGGATTGCCGGGGAAGCCCGCATTGGCAAGAAACGAGTTTGAATTACAATCCGGGATACTTTTTCGCTTTTCATCGCATTGCCCGACATACGATCCATGAACCGAGATATTACGCAAGTCTTATCAGCGATCGAAGCAGGCGACCCCCGTGCTGCGAATGATCTATTGCCGCTTGTTTACGAGGAACTCAGGCGATTGGCGGGAAGTCGAATGAAACAGGAAGCGTCAGGACAGACACTTCAACCGACCGCCTTGGTTCACGAGGCCTTCATGCGATTGGTAGGTGGCGACGTCTCTCAGCAGTGGGATGGACGAGGGCATTTCTTCGCAGCTGCCGCCGAAGCGATGCGAAGAATCCTGATCGAAAACGCGCGTCGCAGAGGTAGGGCCAAGCGTGGTGGAGAAATTAGACGATGCGACTTACATGACGACGCTGCGGCGGTGGATCCCGATAACGTGGAGGAGCTGCTTTTCCTCGATGAAGCACTCAACAAATTAGCAGTCGAAGACCCACAACTTGCGAAATTGGTCGAACTGCGTTACTTCACGGGTCTGACGATTGAAGAGACAGCCAAGGTCCTTGGCGTTTCTCCACGAACGACCAAACGCAACTGGGCTTACGCTCGAGCTTGGCTCCAACGCGAAATGAGTAATTAGGTGCTGCTTGTGCCTTAGAAGTGAGTCGTTAGGCCAATGATGTTATCCAGCGTAGTTCACCGGCTCGCACAACGCTTTGAGATTCTCGGTTGGCGTTGCGGACGGAATTTCACACCCGGCATTGACCATGAAGGGATTGCCAGCTTCCGCGTATGCCTTGCTTACCGCGTCTTTGATGTCACTCGGCGTGCCATTGCGAACGACGGAGACCGGATCCATGTTGCCGGCAAGGACGACTCGTTCGCCTACCATCGCGCGAACGGTTGAAAGGGAGACCATGTGATCCACATCCAGAATATCAACACTGAGATCGGCAATCCCCGGAAGAAGATGCGTGATATTGCCGCAGATATGAAGTTTAACGTAGGCACCCATCGCTTGGATCGCCTGCACCAGCCGCTTTTCTCGGGGTTGGATCAACCTTTCATAAGTACGCGGGTCCACTTGACTGGCAATCGCGTCGCCAATTCCGATCGTGTCCACTCCAGCGTCAACTTGCGCTTGTGCAAATGCGATTCCGACATCGACACACCGGTCCATCAGTTCACACGCGTAGGTTTCGTCATCCATCAAGTCAAACATAAAGTTCATCAAGTTCCGTAAGTCAGCCGCCTCGGCCGCTGGCCCCTCGATCCAACCCAAGATGGAGCGTTTTTCCTGAGCTTCGGATTTGTAGGCCTCCGCCGCCTTGACGCGATCGAGCATCCGCACGGAAGACAATGGGTCAGGCGTTTGAAGAACCGAGAGGTTTTTATCACCTTCCAACGGATGCGTGCTATGGGGTGGGCCGTCAGTGACATACTTGATGGTGGAACCAAACCCTTGTGTTTCCCGATAGGGATCAGAGATACAACTGACCTGGTCCATCCCAAAGTCATTTGCACATCGTTGGTTCGCCTCGACCAAGACCCGATAGTCGGAAGCAAAAGCGGCGTAATCCGAGCCGATGTATTCCGCAGCATACTGCATCAGGATCGGGGTCCGTGGAAGGAAATCGACCGGTTGCCCTTTCAGGCTTGCCATATAACGCTGGTAACCATCCATATTCGTACTCTCGAGCTCGGCTGTCTGGATGAAAGGAAGGGGGACCGTTGCGAACGGATTCGAACCATCCCCATTACGATCAATTATTCTACCATCCTAGACATGCTTTCATAAGTCATCGCAAATCAAGACTGCCCCAGTCGCATGAACTGTCTCAATCGGAGCGTTTGTCGCCGAGTAGGTTGCCTGCGATTTTGGTGTGAGTTTTCCGAGTCACATTGCAAACTGAGATCGCGTGGGTCGGCTGGCGACAAAAATTGCCTTTTGCCGATAGTGGTCGCAGTCCTTCAAATGAACCAGGAAACGTGCAAGTCGATTGAGAGAAACAAAGCGTCCAACGGGACTTCGGTGATCGGTACGGACAGGTCCGAAACCCACGATGTTTTTGATCGGGGGGCACCGAACGATCGTCCAATCAATCGGTGTTTGGATGAGCAAGTCGGCTTCGGCTTGCATCTCTTTCCATTGCGCGCGATGCGCTAGCGGCCAAAGGTATCTGGATACGATACCATTGGGCCTGAGCTTGCGATCACCGGGAATCGCAACACATTGGTGCGTGACGAGTAAATAGCGATTCGCCTTCGTCTTCTGCATCGCTTGTAATGCAAACTTGGTAACAGTTGTACTCGTTGGCCGCTCTTTGCTTCCGTCATAGCCGCTGACGTTGCACAGGTTGATGACGCAGGAACTTCCGCGAACAACGGCCTGAATATCTCGTGCGGCGAAACAATCGCTTTTCAATACGCTCAAGTATTCGTTGGGCGATCGTCCAATTTTCCCCTGAGTCAGCGCTTGCACCTGGTAACCACAACGCAAAGAAACGTCGACGATCTGCTTGCCGATCGGACAGTCCGCACCCAGGATGCTTACGACTTCGCGGTCTACCATCTTATCCCCTCCGCGAAAGTTCCCGCGAAAAGGCTGGGCATACGACGCCTGATCGACGCTTAAGGTGTTGAAAGTGACCATGATCCCGGCTCACGTGATAAGGTTGACATTGCTCTTTGCCGGTGTCTTCCATGCACCAAACAATGGATTTGCGGGAGACACCCATCGCAACACTTCTAGAGGACGATCTCCTCCGCTCGATGTCACGCTGTCGGCAGCCCGACTCGTTACAAGTTACGATGGTTCAGATGTCATGAGGCCGAGTGTTTTGACGGCTTCCGCTACGAAAAGTTCTGCGAGCAAATGTGGCATTGGCGCGGGCGAAACGCCCTTGAACTGCAGGGTGAAGATCGCAATTCCCCTGACTCTGCTCTTCGACTCGCAAAGCAATATACTTTCATGTCCTTGCACATCAAACGACGCGCGATGCTCCCGGTAGTCGCTAGGGTGTTGATGGCGTTGGCAGCCATTTTCCTTATCAACTTGCCAACCGCCAAAGCTCAATCAGGAACGATCGAGCTTTCCGAATTACCTCCACCGCCCCCCAGCGTCGCGAAACTGCTGAACCAAGCGGACGTGCGATTTTGCTACGGATGGCAGGAAAAGCCTTCATCGATGACGATGCCAAACGGACGTCGCCTGGGCGGCTTAACCGTTTACAAAATGAACTATGACTTTCGTACGCAAAGTCGTCTGCAGCGACGAGGCAATCGCCAGCAGATGGTGACGACAATCCGCTTGGGAAGCGGCGGACTCCGCTGCGATCATATCGTTTGGTTCCGCGAGCGTCCTAGCCGAGAGACGTTCTGGACGAACCGACTGGTGCTGCACGAACTTGACCATGTACGGATTTCAAGTGATCCAAGGCATGAGAAACGATTCCGTGAACTTCTGTTAGAGAACGCGGTCCTCGTTCAGCAATCGGACGGCACCGTGTCAACAGAACTTGGCCAATCGCGTCAGTCTGCAAAGGACCGCGTCGAGGCGATCTTTAGACAAATAACAGCATTGGTCGACATTCGCTACAAAGAACTGGATCGCCTGACCGACCATGGCATGATGAAGCTACCCCGTGGAAAATTTCCTGGCCTAAGTGGGGATGATTCCGTTCGCTAGCCCGGATTATTTGTTGGAGTGGTAGGCTTTAGCCGATTGAGTGCTGGAGCCTTGCTGAATCGGCTAAAGCCTACGACTCCAACGTGCGCAGTCTGTTTCTCACTCAAGCGATGTAAGCACTTTGTATACAAAGGGTTACGGGGAAGGTGTTTGGACTGATGAATAACCCGGGCTAGGATTCGAGGCGACATCCGTACCACGCAGCCCGACGCCGCAGATGCCCCAATTCGTGGTACCACCGGACTGGAGCAATTCGTCGGTATAGAACGCTTCGTGTGAGCGATGAAAACCACCTACACCGACATGAACGATTCCGGTGCGCGCCCGGTTGAGGTTTTTGGTGCGTTGCAAAGCCCAGTAAGCGGATCCGAAATAGACGATCGTACAGATAAAGCCCCACGTGTAGAAAAAACCGACGTTGCGTTCGTACGCAACCATATCACCACTGGCGAACATCACGATCAGGGCCAGAACCAACGTCACCGCCAAAGCGATCCAGGCAACCCCTCGCAACACTTTTGACATCAACGAATCGTCGTGAATGGGTTCCCCTTCCGAAAGGGCTTGTTCTGATTGAAATTCCCGGATCGCGTTACTCAACTCTCGCTCGGCGGCTTCTTCAGCCGGGTAGCTTCGTGCCGCGCCGTATCGACTTGCCATGATTGTGTAGAGGACGATCGTGAAGGCCCAAGTCGGAAGGAACAGATAGAAGAACGACATGACTTGCAAATAGTTCAGTCCAAACCCGAGCGCCAAACCAGCCGCCCAGGAAGCGATCGCGGGCGTGCTACGCGTTAGACCGCGATACTTAACCCAATATCGAGTCAACCCGATGCGTGGAAAGAGGAAGTGTTCCGCGAAGACGATTCTACCGACGGGAACGACCAACAACCCAGCGTAGGTCAACAGGGGCAAGATCTGCTTGTAAACAAGGGGGAAACAGGCGATCACAACAG
Source organism: Novipirellula artificiosorum (assembly GCF_007860135.1). NCBI lineage: Bacteria > Pseudomonadati > Planctomycetota > Planctomycetia > Pirellulales > Pirellulaceae > Novipirellula > Novipirellula artificiosorum. The sequence goes on along the minus strand of NZ_SJPV01000013.1, from coordinate 57,063 downwards.
TCGCGACGCCGACAGCGAAAGTGACCTGCTTTCGTGGATGAAAGATGGCTTGGGCGGCCAAACCGGCTCGGTAGAGGTTCGCATTGGCCGTCGTCCATCCGGCAACGATCACGATGACGGAACCCGACAATCCTAACGCTCGATAGGTAACATCGCCGGGGTCGAGTTCAACGATGGTGGATTTGAGCAATACCGCCGTTCCCGCGCCCATAATGCCTGCGGCGATCCATGCGATGTCGTGGCCGAACAGCATTCCCGCACTGGTGCAGAGCCCGTAAACCGTTTTCTTGGCGTACCGCAAGAGTGCCATGTCATCGCGGCGGAGATCACCGTAAAGATCAGCACGTTGGCCGCGTTGTAAAGATCACTCATCGAGTCGCCCGCGATCTTGTGCAGATACGTGTAGAGACTCAGTCGCGTCTGTACGGCGATCGGCGTTGTGATCAGCGTCCAGCTTAGGATCGCAAGGATGTTGCCAATCAGCAATCCGACCAAAATATCCGTCGTCGTTGCACCCAACGCAACAAAAGTCGCACCGATCACGAACTCCGTCGCCGCCACATGTTCGCCCGCGTACAACCCCGCAAAATGCGTCCAGCCGTGCAGTTGTCGGGAGAAACGGAGTGGAGCTCTGCAGAGGTGCAACTTGACAAGGGATATCCCGGTCGACGGTGCGCCAAGGGTGCTACCGGTTCCCGGCGGACGACCGTCCGTCGGGGACTCTTTTCTAAGAGATCATTGGACACCGGAGCCATACCTCCAAAAAACCTCGGGTCTGGGTTCCGCGCGCTTCCGTCGGATGAGCCATATTTATTTACCCCAGTTCGCCCGCTTTCATGCGGAAAAGAAAGACCATTCGAACCACCGTTTTGCACGGTTACCGATAGCAAACGGAGGCGAGCGGCAGAAAAGAACTTACGGTATCGACGGCAAGACGCCACCGACACATTGGCAAACGAATTACCGCTGCTCGCCTCACCAGTCGCCCTCGATGACTTCCCGACCGTTTCGCGTTCCAAGTGCCTGCCAAATGTGCAGGTCGATTGACTCGGTGATTGACGAAACACTGCCATCCAGTTTAGACACGTTCACCAATCCAGTGTGATAGCTTCGCGACGTGATGATCGCGTAAGTCGGGTTGCCCGCAATACCGTTCTTGCCTTCTTGCCAAGAGTTGAAGTCCATCTCTTCGTGCAATTGGCCGTCGTTGGAGAATTGCACTTTGCTGTTGGGAGCAAGCGTCACGGTGAACCCCGTGTGGTGAACACGACCGTCGGGCCATTCCGTGTGACCGGTATTCTTGAATTGAGCACCACTGGCCACGATCGCTTCAACTTCACCCTTGTTGATTGGCATCGCAACGGATGGCGGTCCGCCGTTGCGTTGGTAGGGAGTCCAGGCTTTCACTTCGCCGACGAGCAACGTTTGGCTGGTCCCGTCTAAACAGTCACGAAAGCTCAAGAATGAATTGGGATAGAACATCCCATCGCCGCTCCTTCGGTTGGTCGGGTTGAAGACGAACCAACGGCCAAAGTTGAAACCATAAGTCGTTGGGTACAGCGAAGGCCGTCCGTCGCCAAACACGCGAACTTGATCCGTTCCAGGGTCGCTTGGGCAAGCATAGGTCGGGATTTTCAATCCGTCGATCGAGATTTGATTGTCCCAGGCCAGCGACAGGTCAACCGTCTCGTAGACGTTACCTTGCTCAAGGTAGGGAAGGATGCGGCCATGGACGCCCCACGATCCGTTATTGCCCGTACTGGTGACACTCAAGTCAACGATCGCTGATGGCGGAAATTTCTTAAAGGCACTTTGGTAGTTGTGACATGCCAGCGCGATCTGTTTCAAATTGTTGCTGCACTGCATCCGTCGAGCGGCTTCCCGTGCGGCCTGAACCGCAGGAAGCAGCAAGCCGACGAGAACACCAATGATGGCGATGACAACAAGTAATTCGACAAGTGTGAACGCGGATCGTCTGTTCGGCACGAAGCTCCCTTTCAAATCTGGTTTCTCGATGCGCCGCTCACGCAACTTTCCCGAACCACCATCGCAGGAATCGTGCCAAGGGTCAGCGATCGGCTTCGAGCAACCGTTTTCCGGGCAATGCAAACGGTCCCGTCCAATCGCTTGGCGTTTCTTCCATCGCATGCGACGGATTTTCCATCGCGGCTGTTCTCGCACAATGGTGGTGTGAATCCTTAAACGCACCGCAGAACGCTACGTGAACGTCTTCGTGCTTACGGTATTGATGACGACTCGTAGAATGCACCGGCTAAGTGGCACAGGCTTCCAGACCGTGAGCGGGTGACACACAGGATGGAAGCCTGTTCCACTTACAAACACACCCTCATTTGATTGCTGGTTGTTTAAAAACGGAAGCTGCTTGTTGCGCAAGAGTCAATCGGCAATGATTTGAATTCAAAACGAAGTTTCCCCTCCACACAAAGAAGGAACCAACATGACAAAAGCCGAGACAATCAAGAATCTACAAACAGCACTCTCAATGGAACTCACGGCGCTGCACCAATATCAACTGCACGCTTGTGTGCTCGACGATTGGGGGATGGAGTTGTTGGCAAACAAGATGCGAGAAGAAATGCAAGAGGAACTCGGGCATTCGGAAGAATTCTTGGTCCGTATTCTTTTCTTACAGGGCAATCCAAAACTGGAACTTCAGAAGACACCCGTTAGAGCAAACTCACTGAAGGAGATGTTCGAGACAGATCTATCGGATGAAAAAGAAGCGATTGAGTTTTATACGACCTCATCCATTCAAGCGCATGAGGATCGTGATATTGGCACACGACAGATCTTTGAGAAAATCGCAGTCGACGAAGAGGGGCATGCGAGTTGGTTGGAACTGCAACTCGATCTACTCAAGCGGATGGGGGAGCCAGCGTACATCGCCAAGCACATGCCATCCGCATCCTCATGAGCATGCTGTCCTCCACGCCGCTCACGTTTGACGCTGCGCACTGTCCGATTTCGTGGCATAGGCTTCCGGGCGTGTGGATTCAAAATCACAGGCTGGAAGCCTGTGCCACGGCACAACCCCAGATGTCCACAAGAGTAGATGCGTTGCCGTTCGAGTACATCATCTACGTCGGCGACTTCTTGAAACATCGGTTCAAGGAATAGGCTCGTCGCACATTTCGCCGAAGCAAAAATCAAACGCATCAATGTCTTTTGCCTTCATGCGGGTATCATCCGACGTTGGTACGATGATGGGTTGTCGAACGCGTTGTTGTGAATCGGTCTAGTGTTTTGGCGTTTTGCTATACTTTCTTTCAAGAATACCGGCAGAAAGATCCCAGGAGACGAACTGATACGGAAGGTGTAGCGTATTCACGATCGTGGCTTTGGTCGGACCGCACTGCTTTTTGCTTGCATCTCCCCCACTTGGGCGATTTCGTCGTGGCCCTGTTCCGATATCTATCGATTGCGCTGTTTTGCCTTATGCTGGTGCTCGGGCATGCCCCTGCGTGGTGGCATGTAGTGGAGTGCAGTGAGGGTGTTCACGGACCATCGCCTGGAGGGTTCGAGAGCACGCCCACATGCTGTTGTCATTCGCATGCTTCCTGTTTCGAGCGTCCTGGGATCGCGGACACGAACTCGGACCCCAAGAGTCCTCAGCGATCTGACAAACCGCACGATTCGGATTGCTGCCCGATCTGCCAATCGCTGAGCGCGGCAAGTGGATTTCTATGCCGGCTCGAGTGTTTGCAACAGCAACAGCCCTGTTGTGATTTGGTCGTTGCCGTTTTCTTGTTAGGTGACGTTGTATCGCCACTTTCTTTGCCGCCCCAGCGTGGGCCCCCTGTGATCGCGGTTTGATCTGCAACTCGTAGCCTAGGCTTCCCGCCTGGGAACCCCACAGCACCCCGGCTGGAAGCCTATCTATTGGCTTTGCGGGTGTGTGCGCGTTTGCACGATACACGGTCCGACCAAACCTCGTATCGACGACTCGTGCGCACTCCGCAAGGCTCTTCATCACGCCAGCATTAGACGCTGTCCCCCCACCGAACAAACGATCACACGTACCATGAAAACCATTGAAGAGAAACAGAGAATCCGATCTATCCAACCTCGCTCCGGCTTTACGCTCGTCGAGCTACTGGTGGTGATCGCGATTATTGGCATCCTTGTCGGCCTGCTGCTGCCTGCGGTTCAGGCCGCGCGCGAGGCAGCGCGTCGCATGTCGTGCTCCAATAACATGAAGCAAATTGGCCTCGGCTTGCAAATGTATCACGACGTGTTCCGAAAATTGCCTGCCGGATGGCGTGGCTACGAAGTTGGCTGTGACACATCCCACTGGTTCGGCGTCCCAGGCTGGTCTTGGAGTGCCGCGATCTTGCCTTACCTGGAACAAGCTGCCGTTCAAGATAGCTTGATCCACCCCGAATATCCCATCTCGGACCCGATCAATGATGAGGCACGAGTCGCAATGATTGCAACATACCGTTGTCCATCGGACATTGGCGACAAAACGTTTCAACTGAACGATGGGGGACCGTCGGTCGTGACCGGTATTTCCTTTCCGATTGAGATGGCGACCGGCAACTATATCGGCATGTTCGGCACTGAGGAATTTCACTTGACCTGCAATCCCAGCAGTCCGAAGTACAACGGCGGTGAAGGCAACGGCACTTTTTTTCTGAACCGCCAATGTCGATTTGCCGATATCCTGGACGGTTTGAGCAACACAATCATCGTCGGCGAACGCAGTTCATTGTACGCGCCATCCACCTGGGTGGGTGTCGTCAGCGGTGGAGAACATGGGGTTGCACGAGTCGCGGGGGTCAGCAGCTATCCGCCGAACTCGAAGCAAACGCCAGCACAGTACTTCCATAACTTCAGCAGCCTGCATCCTGGTGGAACGCATTTCCTAAGGGCCGACGGCAGCGTCCGCATGATCACGGAGTTCATTGACGAAGTGGTATTTCATGCGATCAGCACCCGAGCGGGACATGAAGTGTTTACGGAACCTTAACTTACTGGGGCAACACTTCCAGCGTGGCAGCATAACCTAGGCGACGGGTTTGTGCTTGTGGGATCTTTGTTGCCTTATCCTCCGTGCTGGTTTCGATCCCGTACATTCCCGGGTCGGGCCAGTCGATGGAAAACTCGCCGTTCTTATCTGTGGTTAGCCGCATCTCGTCTTGAGTGTTGCGGTGGCGTGTTTCGCCAAGTTCCTGTTGGCCTCTCGCTTGATCCGTTTTGCGATGATCGGCTGGCCAAGTGAAGGGGATTTTGACCAAATAGGTTCTTGTCTACCATGTTTGCCGTCGAGAAGAACTAATCTGATGTCGCATTGCTCTGTGCTAACGACGGACCAGGTTGTCGCGGCACAAGCTCGTTGCGGCGCACCGCGACACTGATGGGTGCGTCGATGCCGATGCTCACCCGTCCGCCCGCGACTCGGGTAATGATGATTTGAACGTCGTCGCCGATCGTGATTCGCTCGCCGACGGTTCGTGATAGCACCAACATGGTTTCTTCCTTGAATGGGGTTTCGCTAAACGGTTTGTAACATAAGTTCTGACGATTGACGCTTGAGTTGAGGGTCATCGCTTGCAGTCCGAGTTGAGCTTGGTGATTGCCAGCCCTACTAACAGACAATGCGCCGTATCATGACATGAGGGGACAAAGGAAAACGAGAGTTTCACGAAATATCCACCTACTCGGATTGCGAATTCATCGGTCGAGCGATCAGATTCAGCGACGCACCGCGGACTTGATCGACGTTCGGCCTCAATGGTGAGGGGATGCCGACAATGGCTTGCGATGCTTCGTCGTGGATCTGCAACGCCTCGACGAGGTCGCTCCAAAGTGTCGATCCATTTTCCTGCGGATGCTCGCGCAATACATTGAGAACGTCACGGATCAATTCACCCGAGAGATCAAGTGCCCGCTTCGCCTGTTCGCTCTTGCCGCTGTAATGATAGGCTAGTGCTAAAGGTGCCTGTACCAGGTATCGGTCTGGCCAACGAGGGTCGGCATCTGCTTCGCGAAGCAGGTTGAGTGCTGAATCAAAATTCTTGTCGCGCAGTTCTGCTAATGCCGAGACGTATTGACACATGTTTCGTGGCAAGCTCTCGCGTGGTCGCCCACCGTCCAAGCGATCCGGTGGCGGACCTTCGCGCCAACCCGGCGGACCGTTGGACTCTGGGCCGGGTGGCCGACCAAAACCGGGCGGGCCATCAAGACCAAGTAGCTCATCAAAACCAAGTAGCTCATCAAGCCCGGGCGGCGGTCCAGGCGGCGGCAGCGACAACCAACTTCGCGCCAGCTCAGCAAGAGCCTGCCGATCCATCGACTCATTGTTTTGATCACTGACGACCAATCCACGTAGCGTCAGCCACTTGGGCTCATCGGGATCCTGCAACAGATGCTGTTGATACTGCTTGCTCAGTCGAGCGAACGCATCATCGTGCCCGGTGTAGAGAAACAAAGCTGGCACTCCCCACCACTGTGGCTGTGAAGTCGAAGCGCCGGTATCCAATGCGAACGCATAATCCCGGGCAGCTTCTGGCAAAAGGTAAATCCGAGCGTAAAGCTGACCTCGTTGCACGCGCGGCAGGAAGAACGTCGGCTGGATCGCAACGGCGGCGCCATAGTCCCGCGCCGCTTCACTCCAGCGACCCGCATCGGCGTGCGTCTGACCGCTAGCGACCAGAACACTGGCCTGCGTCAAGTTCGCTGCGAACTGCTCGACTTCCTGTTTGGCCGCGATCGCTTTCGACATCTGCCACAAGCTTGCGGCAGTACCCACGATCATCGAACAGCCGACCAGAGCAGCGGTGATGATAACGACGCGGTGACGGCGAGCAAACTTCTGGAATTGATACGCTGTGCTGGGCGGTCGCGCAGTGATGGGGTCGCCATCGAGGAAACGACGAATGTCATCGGCCAACGATGCTGCCGAGTCGTATCGCCGTGAACGGTCCTTTTCGAGCGACTTCATGACAATCCAGTCGAGATCACCGCGCAGAGTCGACGTCAATCGTCCCGGGTCAATCCGGCGTTGGTCGGCGATCGTGGAAAGCGTCTTGTTGAGCGTCGAAAGTCGGGTACTGGGTCGTGGCGGCTCTTCTTCGCGGATGATACGGCGCAGTTCATCGAGCCCTGCGGAATCCAGACGATTGCGGTCGAAAGGCGTCGTGCCGGCAAGCAATTCGTACAGCAAGACACCGAGCGAATAGATGTCGCTGCGTGTGTCGATATCGAGCCCGCTCATCTCCGCCTGTTCCGGGCTCATGTAGAGTGGTGTGCCGATCATCGAGTGAAAACGGGTGTAGACGGTTTTGTCGGTCAGCCTTTGTCCAATCGCTTTGGCGACGCCGAAATCAATCACTTTCGCAACAGGCTTTCCGTCGTGCAGCGTGACCATCACGTTGGACGGCTTGATGTCGCGGTGGATGACACCCTTCTGATGCGCATGATGGACGGCAGAGCAAACGTCAATGATCAGATTTAATCGCTCGCGGAGATCCAGTTGCTTCTTGTCGCAGAACTCCGTGATGGGCAGTCCCCGCACGAGTTCCATCACGAAGAAGGGCCGATGGTCGGTGGTGACTCCGGCATCGAATACCTGGGCAATGTTGGGATGGTTCATCATCGCAACGGCTTGGCGTTCGCCCTCAAAGCGGGCAATGACCTCTTTGGATGCCGCGCCCGGCTTGACGATTTTCAGCGCCACTCGCCGCCGAACCGGTTGCTCTTGTTCAGCGACAAAGACGAGACCAAAACCTCCCTCACCAATTTGCTCCATCAGCTTGTAAGGGCCGATCTGCATCCCGATATGCTCGAGCGGACCCTCGCTGAGTTCGCTGGAAAATGCAAAACGGCTCCGGTCACCGCAGATGGGATGATCCAAAAGCGCGGCCGGTCGCTCATGCGCGGCTAACAGTGCTTCGACCGATCCACGCAGAGATGCATCGTCACCGCAGGCGGAATCCAAATAGGCCAGACGCTCATCGAGGTTATCCTCGTCGAGCGCTTGCAGAAAGATCGCGCGTTCAGTGGGATTGGGCATCAAAGTATTCTACAAGAAATGGTAGCGGAAGTCGTGATGACTTTCGATTGTGACTCGAAACTCTTGACGAGTTCCGCTACAGAAACGGTCGAGTCATTGTGGACGTTGCGGCCGTCCCTCTTCGTCTTCGTCAGCTCCGGCTTCGGCATGGTCGGGGCCATGCGGTGGTCGATAGTTTTTGAGTTGCTCTTCTTGCTCGTCTGTTAGCATCGCAGCGAGACGTTTGTCGACGTCGGCTTGCAGTGCGGCAAGGATACGCTTCTGTCGATCGGTTAGGTTAAGCGACTGAGCGACGGATTCGGGCAAGACTTGACCGGGCGTTGGTGGCGGACCCTGAGGACCACCGTCTTGCGGCGGTTGATTCTGAGCTTGCTGGTTGGCTTGTCCGAAGTTGCCAGCTTGCGGAGGCGGGCCACCACCACCGAATGGATTGCCACGACTTTGGTTTTGCAGAACCGCCGTCAATTCCGCCTTCGTCACGCTGCTGTCTCTATTGACATCCGCCAGTGTGAACAACTGAATGATCATCTCCGTAGGCGGACCTCCTCCTTCACGCATCCCAGGAGGTCCACCTCGTCCCGGAGGTTGTGCAAATAGCAGGCTTGAGCTAAGTGCGAAGCCGACGACGACTGAGAATTGAAAGGCACGATTCATGGTTCGATTCCTCGGACAGATTTTCCATGGGCAACAAGTGGTTGACGCTCGATAGACGACCGCCAGCTTGTTAATGCGCCAACGGCAAGGGCAAAGGGCCACGCTTTGCAGAAGTTTTTCGTGAATACTTGAAAAGCCCACAAACAATTAAAAATCCAATGATTTTCAAACGAAACGGGCAAGAGTTTGGCAGATGATGCCCGACAAGTAGTCTGCCGCAACTCCGTTTTCCAGTAGCGGAATTCGTCAGAAGTTTCATCCAACCACTCAGTTTACCGGTAGCGGAACTCGCCAAGATTTTCGGCCAATACGAATTCCCGAAAGTCTTGACGACTTCCGCTACCGCCACGCTTAGTCCCATCTCACCAACACAACAAACAGCGATCCGTCAAAATGAACATTTCCAACTCAATGGCGTCGTTCTCCAGCCAAGCTTCGTCCTCCAATTCGCGGCCGCAAGGTCCGCCGCCAAAGAACGACGAGAAACTCGCATCAGCATTGCAGTCCCTTGGCGTGGATGATTCGACGGCCGCCAATGTGCTCGAACAAGTTGACGAAGCGATCTCGTTACTGAGGTCGGAGTCGTCGTCGGGGGGGACAAGCCGTGCAGCGTTTAAGTCTGTAGTTGATGATGTTCTCGAAGCCAACGGTATCGATTCGGGAGAAGTCGAGGAAGCGATTCAAGCGAGTGGTGTGTCAGGTGCGGGAGGTGTGACGGGCGCAAGCAGTGTGTCAGCTGCGGGTCGGCCATCGGGTCCCGGCGGGCCGTCGGGGGCGGGCCGCCCAAATGGACCACCGCCACCACGCCGAGAAGAGGAGAGCGAAACTAGTGCCGTGGAATCGGCTCTAATCTCCGCTGGCCTGGAAGAGTCCTCGACCGATGAGCTGATCAGCCAGATGATCGAGACCATTCAGGAGTTGACTGCCGAAGCGGGTAGCGATGTTTCCCAAGACGAACTTCGCTTGGCCTTGACCAGTCTATTCGAAGAGAATGGTGTTGATTTTAGTGAATTTGAGCAATCGCTTGGCGAGCAACTCGGATCGGCTGGATCGTTCCTCGACCGTATTGCGTGATCTCATGCATCCAACCAACGTCAACAGACGATTCGGTGGACAAGCCAGGGTCCTGCAGTCACTTCCCAAGTTGCGATCGAGTGAAACCGCCTGAAGGTCTATTTATTCTCGGCTTTGTCAGCAGCGGAAATCGTCGAGTTTAGGAACGCGGGTCGCTCGTCTGCAAACCTCCGTAGCGACATGGAGTGATCCGAGGACGGCGTCTCAGGATCCGTTGCCGCTTGAAAGGCTTCATACGATGTCAACTTTCGCGTATCCGCTTTGACGAGCGGTTCGATGAGTTGTCGATAGTCCTCGACGACCGGACCTAAGTTCTCCCAGACAACCGATTCGCTCGCGATTTGCTGAACGTATTGAAGGTAGCGCTGTTGCAATTCGGGCACCCCCAGCAATCGGCTTCGCAGCGGCATGCGATCGCTATTGATGTCGACCAGCGGATCGACGTCGACTTCGCCGCGAAGAGGACCACCGCCGTGGCCACCCACAAGACTTCCGAAGAAGTCACGGATGAAGCCCGGTTTGCCGCCGGGACCGCCAGGACCGTGCGGTCGATCATCGGGACCCCGTCGACTGTCAGGTCCGGGGCCGGACAGCGCAAAGGCTTCGTTCATGTCGTGCGGCAGGACATGGAATATGCCTTCGTGATCGCGGAACAGGTTGTAGTCACTCGCCCGCGTCCAGTAGCCGTCGTTGTTGGCGAGTACGATGTCGAGCGCGAGGAACTTCAGGGTTTCGTCAATATCAAGCATCGGCTCCAGTGCGGACTCCAACTCTTCGCTTGGTGTCTCGTTCAATGTCTTGCATAACTGCACAAGTGCCGACCAAGCCTTCTTGCCATCGCTCGACTTCATCTCAAACCGCAACTTGTACGGATCCAGATCATCCCCTAGATAACGCAGGCCACCATCCGCTTGCGGGCTGCCGCTGACCTTCCAACGTGTCCCTTTTGATCCGCCGTAGTTTTCTTTCAGGAACTTTTTGTCGAACTGTTGAACATTGTTGTATAACCCCCAGCTTTCGCCATTAACGACCAGGTGGACGAAGTTGGCTTTAGGAGCCGGGATGTATTGGCGAGCGATGTGCGAATACACGACGCTGCTCATCATGGACGGATCACAATGGCAGTTCAGCAGGTTCAACGTCTTGTATCCGTCGATATTTTGGTCCTCGTCGATCATGTCCAACGACACATTGACCGATCGCTTGCCGCCACGCGGAACGTGGTCATACGACGAAGCCCCGCGAAAGTGAACTCCGACCATCTCGTAGGTCTTTCCATCCATGATCATGGTTGCCGGGACATCCACATCGGTTGAATAGAAATCTTCCATCTCAGATTCCCAGTCAACGTTGTCGAATTGCAAGAACACGGTTCGCAAGATGCTGGTGTCGTATAACGGCTTGTCTGGATAGGCATTGACATCACCAACGGCGACCTTCGGTCCAGGCGTTCCCGGCAGCGTCGATTCGCCGTGACCCGGCCCACCAGTTCCACCACCAGGGCCACCTCTTCGGCCTTGATCGGAGGCTATCGCTTTGCGAGCCATCTGACGCTCGTTCGCATCGAGCCAGCCGCTCGCGTCAGCATCGTACTGTTCGAGGATTTTCCGTTCTGTACGGTCCGGACCACCCGGTCCGCCAAAACCAAACAGCACGGGACGCTTTGCAAAGACGATTCCCACTCCCGCAGCGGCCACGCCAACAATAAGAAGCGAAAGAAGTTTCTTTTTCATTTTTCAAATTCTGGAGTTTTTTTGGGGGGGGGGAGGCTGGCGTTCGACTCATAGTCTTTCATGCGCCAAACTTGCTTGGATTGGGCCACCAATTTTGAAAAAATGAAGGTCGCGAATCTCCATCCAATTCGTTCTGCAGCCGCCCCAGACCCGAATTCGCCTGACCACCCGCACAAAGATGCCTAGTGCTTTGTCAATCTTTAGTCTTAGGGTTCGAGGGACCGGAGGGCTCGCGCCCAATACCGCTAAAACCTGTAGCGGAACGGCGCGAGCCGTCCGGTCTCACCCTGATTTTTAATCTGGACAACGCACTAGCAACTCAGCGGTCCCTTCGAACGTGAAGTATCGAAAGAGACGATATTGGTCGTAAGCCCCGCTTGTTGGATTGAGAATCGTTGCCAAAACGGTTCGGCTGATTCAAACAACAATCTGTAACGCGTTTAGGCTTTTGGTCGATGGCTTTCTCGCAGTCAATGGCTTCAATGTCGTTGTTAAGCTGGCTCCTAAAACCGACAGTTGGCGCCGGTGTTCGTTTTCTGGCCGATGTCACAAATAATTCGTAGCGCCACGTTCAATTTTTGGCCCTTTCCTAGGTTGGATGGCGCATTGCCAACTAACGAAGAAAACTCAGCTCCACTCCGTCGTTCAGCAACCCGTAAAGTTGGCCCCCTAATTCGGGTGGTCTCGTCAACTATTGAATTGAAGCCATTGCCACCATGTCAAAATCCCAGGGTCTTTTCAACCGCACACTATCAATACTTGACCGGTCACAGGAGCGTAAACGATCACGCCGCCGTCGGCCATCGCGTCGTCTGCGTGCTGAGGCCCTGGAGGCGCGGCAGATGCTCGCCGGTGACCTCTTCATCAACGAGATCATGGCCGACAACGATACAATCATCGAAGATCCCGATGAAGCGGGAGCGTTTGAGGATTGGGTTGAAATCTACAACCCCACTGCGGCGGCGATCGACCTCGGGGGCATGTACCTGACCGACGACGTGAGTGATCCCATGCAGTGGCAATTTCCAGCTGGATCGTCCGTTGCCGCAGGTGGCTTCCTGTTGATTTGGGCCGATGGCGAACCTGAACAAGGTGACGATCACGCATCGTTCAAGCTGTCGGCAGGCGGCGAAACGGTTGCACTATACGACTTCGACGGTAAGTCGCTGGTCGACTCGCTTGAGTTCGGTGCGCAGGTGACCGATGTTTCCTACGGGCGCTCTCCCGATGGCAGCGCAACGCTCAGCGTGTTAACCACGCCGACGCCGGGTGCTGCCAACTCTGTCGTCGGCGAAGCAAATCTGGCGCCAACCGCCAATGCTGGCGGACCGTACTCCGGCACCACGGCTGACACAATTTCGCTGAGCGGATCGGCGTCAGTCGACACCGACGGAACCATCGCAACTTACGCTTGGGACTTGGATTACGACGGCCAATATGACGACGCGACCGGTGAAACAGCAAGCTTCTCGTCGACGACGGTGGGGACGTTCATCGTCGGTGTCCAAGTGACCGACGATGACGGTGCAACCAGTATCGACACGGGTACGATTACGATTTCGCAGGTTGGAGACGAACCGTCGCCCTGGGATCCGGTCGCAATCGATGATTCGTCGGCGGCGTTCTTTGACGACACCTATGTCCACGAGATCTTGATCACGTTTGAAGATGCCGATTGGTACAACACGCTCTACAACTCACACGCCACCGACGCAGACGACCCATATTTCGAGGCCAGTTTTGTCGGTGACGGAATCGCATTGGACCAAGTCGGCGTTCGCTTCAAAGGGAACTCATCGTTTGACGGCACAGGCATCAAGAAGTCGATCAAGATTGACTTCGATGAATACGATGAAGACAACGACGCATTAACGTTCCAGGGATTGAAGAAGCTTAATCTGAATAACAACTACAATGACCCGACGATGCTGAGAGAGAAGTTATTCTACGATTACGCCTCGAACTTTGTCGACGGTGTCAGCCGCGCGGTTCACACCAAGGTCTATATCAACGGTGAGTACTACGGACTGTACACGGCGGTCGAACAGGTTGACAAGACATTCACGCAAAGCCGATTTGGCGACGACGAAGACGGCAATTTGTACAAAGGAACTGCGGCGGATGACGCCGTGCTTGCGGATCCGCAAGCCGATTTTGGTTCGGACTTGACGTACTTGGGAACGGATCAAGCCGACTATGAAGACTTCTATGAATTGAAGACGAACGAAACCGCGAACGATTACTCGCAGTTGATCGAGTTGATCGATGTGCTCAATAACACTCCATCGGGCGAATTGGCTGATGCGATCGAACCGCTCTTGGATGTCGACAGCACGCTGACTTCGCTGGCGCTGAACAATCTATTCGTGAACTTGGATTCCTACTCTGGCGCGGCCCACAACTACTACCTCTACGACCGTGACGACACGGGACAATTCACTCATCTGTTCTGGGACGTGAATGAATCGTTCGGCACGTTCACTCAATTCGTCGACCGCTTCCAAGACCCGGTAGAAATCGATCCGTTTTGGTTGCCAGTGGGGACACCGATGGGGCCTCCTGGAACGCCGATTGAGGACGAATCGCGACCGCTGGCGGAAAATCTGTGGGCGATCGATGAGTACAGCACTGACTACCTTCGCGATCTAGCGCAGATGCTGGAAGAAGGTTTTGACGTCACCTCCGCCACCGCACGAATCAACGAACTGGCCGATTTGATTCGCGCCGATGTCACAGCGGACCCGAACAAGCAGTTTACGACGGCACAGTTCGAGCAGAACTTGACGACGGACGTGAACGCGGGCATGAGGACGATCTACGGATTGACAAGCTTCATCGAGGATCGATCGACTTATCTCGCTTCCGTTCTAGCAACCTACGATCTGGAACCGGAATCGGTCGAGATCTACATCAACGAGATCATGGCGGACAATGATGCGACGATCGAAGATCCCGACGAAGCGGATGCATTTGAAGATTGGATCGAACTGTACAACCCTGGCACGACATCGGTGGATCTCAGTGGTTTCTATTTAACCGATGACGCTGCCGATCCGACGCAGTGGCAATTCCCCGACGGATCGACCATCGACGCGGGCGGTTATCTGGTCATCTGGGCGGATGGCGATGCCGATCAAGGGGACGATCACGCTTCGTTCAAGCTGTCCGCCAACGGCGAATCGGTTTTCCTCTACAATGTCGACGGAACAACACTGGTTGATTCGATCACCTTTGGTGAGCAGGCGACGGATGTCTCTTATGGCCGTTTCCCCAATGGTTCTTCAACGTTGGTCGTGTTGTCGGCTGCCACTCCCGGAGCCGCGAACACCAACGACGTGATCGAAAATGTCGATCCGAACGCTGATGCCGGTGGGCCATACAACGGAAAAACCGGCGAGATGCTTACGCTTGACGCCTCTGGTTCAACGGACAGCGACGGAACAATCGTTTCGTACGCCTGGGACCTCGACAATGATGGCCAGTACGACGATTTCACGGGCGTGACAGCTACGTACGATGCGACTGTTGCGGGCACCTTTGCTATCGGCGTCATGGTGACCGATGACGATGGTGCGACCAGCACCGATACAGCGATCGTCACCGTTGCCAACAGCGTGGTGGAACCGGGATCGTATGTGATCGTTGACACCGGACAGGAAGACACTTACGACGACAATGGCAATGTCATCGCTGCTCCTGAACCGGGCGAAGCATTCTACGGTCAGGACGGGCAATACGATGGCGTTGAGTTCGCCTTCGAAGAAAACGGCGACGGTACGGTGATGGATCTGAACACAGGTTTGACTTGGCAACAAACACCGTCCGATGTATCGATGAGTTACGAAGAAGCTCTTCAATACGCCAATAGCGTTGAACTGGGTGGATACGATGATTGGAGATTGCCAACGGCGAAAGAACTCTTCTCGCTGAGCAATTTCTCCGAGGGTTGGCCTTACATCGATACCGAATACTTTGACTTGGTTGGTGCCACACAGGGCGGTCCGCCTGAAGGCACTACCGGACCAACTGACGGTGTACCTCCGGAGGACGGGTCATCAGACAGTGCCCCAACTGATGTCCTTCCTCCGGACGGCCCGCCGACAGATGGTGTACCACCTGCAGACGGCGTGCCGCCGGAAGATGCACCAGCCGGCGAAACCGGAGTCAGTAAAGACGAACAATACTGGGCCACCTACTATGTTGGCACGACTCACGGCAACCAAGAATCTGCCTTCGGCGTCAACGCGGCGACCGGCCACATCAAGGCCTATCCAGCGAAAGTTAGCGGCCAATTTGGAAACTACGTGCGTCTCGTCCGAGGCGATATCTACGGTGAAAACAGCTTCGTCGACAACGGCGACGGCACGGTGACCGACTTGGCAACCGGCCTGATGTGGCAACAAGACGACAGCGGCGCGGGCATGGATTGGGAAGACTCGCTGGAGTACGCCGAGAACTTGGATTTGGGCGGTTACGATGATTGGATTTTGCCGGACATCAAACAGCTTCAAAGCATTCTGGATTACACTCAATCGCCCACCGCAATCAACGAAGAAGACCTCGGACCGGCGATTGATACCGACTACTTCGATATCGCTAAGCTTCCCGATGGAACCACCAACACGGATAGCGACTACCCGTACTTCTGGTCCAGCACCAGTGCTTACTTCGGCGGCAACAGCACCGAATACTATTACGCTTGGTATGCATCGTTCGGAACCGCGGTGGACGGCAACGGAGATGACTCCCACGGTGCAGGCGGCGTGCGTTTCGACACCAAGGTCGAAGGCGGCCCCGATGGTGAAGGTGGCGAACGGATTTACAATTTCGTTCGCGCCGTCCGTTACGTCGGCACTGACACGACAACCAACGTCGAGCCGACTGCCGAAGCCGGAGGCCCTTACACGGGAACCGTCGGCGATACGGTCGCGCTGAGCGGGGTCGCATCAGCGGACACCGACGGCACGATCGGAACGTACGCGTGGGACTTGGACAACGACGGCCAATACGACGACGCCACCGGAGTGACTGCGACGTTCGATGCAACGACCGCAGGAGTGTTCACGGTCGGCTTGCAAGTGACCGACGACGATGGGGCGACCAGCACCGACACGGCAATGATCACGGTGGACGCTGTTGTACCTGCCGCCGGACTGAGGGTAACGCCAAGCGACGGCACGACATTGGTCGATGAGAATGGGGCGAGTGACACGATTAGCGTGATGCTCAACAGCGAACCCAGCGCGGACGTTGTCGTTACCGTTACGAGTGCGGACGTCGGCGAAGTGACTGTTAGCCCAACGACACTGACGTTCACAACCGAAAACTGGAGTGTCGCTCAAGTCGTTACGGTGACGGGGATGGCAGACGGTGTCGCCGATGGCAGCCAAGTGGTCGCTTTGACGTTTGCTTCGACAAGTGAAGATCCAGCCTACGCAGCACTCGAGAATTTGACCGTAAGTGCCACGAATGAAAACGTCGAAACACCATCGATTCCCACGCAGGTTTTCATGCCAAACCTGGTTGTCAGGGCTCATGTGATCCCCGCGAGCAGCATGCGATCGGCGATCATCTTTGAGGCGTTCGCTGGTGCGACGTTATCGGTATTTCCTGTCGGCACGGCGTCCGTTAGCGAGATTATTCGAATCGTTGATGAGAATTCGGAGCGTATCGACACCTACGAAGCTGGCAGCACGAGTGTGACGGTCGTCGCGGGGAAACTCTACGCCATTCTCTTCGAGGCACAAGCCGAACAACGCATCTTCACGATTCGTTCGACCTCGGGGAATGAAGCGTTCTCGCCGATCTCGCCAAGAAATATTCTCCTGCCGACAGACACGACCGGGGATGGATTCACAACCGCCAGTGATGCGTTGACTGTGATCAACCACCTCAACAGTGGCGCGGATCAAGTCACGGGAGAGGGCGAAACGATCTCAGCCTCAACCGCTTTGCTCGACGTCAGTGGTGATGACCGAATCTCGGCACTCGATTCTCTCATTATCATTAACGAACTCAATCGTCCAGTCGAGACTTCGTCCAGTGCTGCCGAAGGAGAATGGGTCGATGCGATGATTCCGCAATCGGTAATCGATGGGAGCAACCAAGTCAAAGATGTCGACGACAACGGGATTTTTGACGAACCGCTTGCTCCACTCGCTTTGAAAACGGTTAGACTCGTTAGCGAGCCCCTGCCAAATTCCGGTCTCACCCATGTGCAGCTGGTCGATGAGGTGTTCGGTGCAGACGATGCGGACCATTCGATTTCCGATAACGACATCGATCTGCTCGCCTCGGATCTGTGGCGTAACACGATCTAGACAAGTGCCGAAAGGCGGCACCGCCGCAAACCTTAGCGGTGGCTTCCAGTCGCAGCACAAAACCGACCGCAGCTGGCGGCCACAGCCATGTAGAATATCATCAAACGTAGCCACAAAGGAAATCGAGAACTGACATGAACCGCTCGCTGACATTCGCCCTATTGACGCTCTGCCTTTCGCTATTCAACCCATCCAACGCAGCCGATTGGCCTCGGTTTCGCGGAAGCGATGGCGATGGGATGGGTACTGGCTCAGCGATCCCACTCACATGGAGTGAGACGCAAAACATGGCCTGGCGAACACCGTTGCCTGGACCCGGTTCTTCGTCGCCTGTGGTTTGGGGAGACCGTGTTTTTGTCACTTGCTATTCGGGCTACGGAGTCGCTGGCAAAGAAGGCGGTTCGAAAGAACAGCTACAGCGGCATTTGATCTGCGTGAAGCTGTCCGACGGCAAGATTCTTTGGCAAAAGACGGTCCCCGCCGAAATGCCCGAGGATGAAAGCCAGGGCTACATTACCGAACATGGATACGCCAGTAGTTCGCCAGTGACCGACGGAGAACAAGTTTTTGTTTTCTTTGGCAAGACCGGAGTCCTCGCTTTTGACCTGGAAGGGAATGAGCAATGGCGAGTCGATGTAGGGAAGGAATCGAGCAATCGTCGTTGGGGATCCGCCGCCAGTCCTGTGTTGTATAAAAAAATGGTGATTGTGAACGCTTCGGAAGAGAGCCGCGCGATCATCGCACTTGATAAGAAAACGGGCCGCGAAGTTTGGAAAGCGGAAGCCGATACGCTCGAGCTAGCTTACGGAACGCCGCTGCTCGTGGAGTTGCCGGATGCCACAACCGAGTTGGTGATCTCCGTGCCAGGGGAAGTATGGGGGTTGAATCCAGATACGGGCAAACTGAGGTGGTTTGCCGAAACAAACTTGACTGGCAACATTTGCCCGTCGGTCATTGCCAAGGATGGAATCGTCTACACTTTCGGAGGCTACCGTTCAGCAGGAAGCCATGCGATTCGTGCCGGCGGAAAAGACGATGTCACCGACACTCACATGGTATGGTCCAGCCGCGAGAGTTCCTATGTCGCGACTCCACTTTTGCATGAGGAATACCTCTACTGGATCGACGATCGCGGCCAAGCCCATTGTCTTGATGCGAAAACCGGCGAATCCGTCTACCGCGAGCGTGTTCGTGATTTGAGCGGCAGTGGTAGACCCGTCTACGCATCACCCGTATTGGTTGGTGACCGATTGTATGTGGTCAGCCGTTACGACGGCACATTCGTTCTACCGGCAAAACCATCCTTCGAGATCCTGTCTACCAATCGCTTCGAATCGGATGAAAGCGACAGCAGCGGAACCCCCGCGATCACCGGCGATCGGATGGTGCTCCGGTCAGGCCGCTATTTGTATTGTGTTTCAGATAATTAGTGGCGGATTCTGAACGTCGCAGCAACAAGTCTTTTGTAGGGCTGGATGACGTGACCTCGCGAGCACTTGCTTGCGGCAAACTCGCGTAGCCCAGCGGGACAGCGCCACTTTGTGGACGATTGACCGTAATTTTCCGAGTCGATCTCGGACTGAGCGTCAAGTCGCTAGCCGCCGGTATTTCATGGTCCTAACCGGCGGCTAGAGCATTTCCATAAAACACGTAGGTCCGGTTCCCACCGGACTGCCTCGATTCGGCCGGTAGGAACCGGCCCTACATCCCATGTCAATTTTTGAAAGGCTCTAGCGTCTTGCCGCTCATAAAGTGGCGCTGTCCAGCTAGACGACGCCGCCTTGTGAAAAATATCAGCAACGAACCGTTCGGTGCTCAAAACCCGTTTTTTCCTCGAAGGAGTTTAACATGAAGCGAACCTTGTTTGTAGCAACCTTGCTGTTGGTCGGTACGACAACCCTCGTCGCCCTTGCACAACCGCCCGGTGGTCGTGGAGCTGGCGGTCGTGGCCCTGGCGACGGACCCGGCGCCGGTGGACCGAGAGATTCTGGTGGCCGTGGCCCAGGAGGTGGAGGTCCCGAACTCGGTTCGAGACCCAATCCGATCCTGGAGGCACTGGATGCGAACGGCGACCATGAAATTTCAGCGGAAGAAATTGCAGGCGCTTCTGCGGCGCTCAAGAAACTTGACAAGAATAGCGATGGCAAGCTGACACGTGAAGAAATGCATCCCGAACTGGATGGCGATCGCTCAGGTCCTCCACGCGAAGGCAACCGTGCCGGCGAACGTGAGATGCGTCCCGGTGGTCGGCCCGAGGGAACGGAGGGTCCGCGAATGCGACGCGATGAGGGTGCTCGCGGCCCAGGAGGACCTGGTGGGCCCCCAAATCCCGAGCAGTTCGTTGAACATGCCATGCAGTTTGATGCCGATCAAGACGGCAAGTTGAGTAAAGTCGAGCTGCTGAAGTTCGCAACGGAGTTTGCAAAACATCAGCCACCGGGCGATCGCCCCAACGACAGTCGTGCCGATGACAGCCGAACGGATGACAGTCGACCCTCGCGTTCAAGGCGTCCTGCTGCTGAGTAAGAAGCAGCCAAGGCGAGGCGGCGGTCGATGTCGCCTTCGGTCGGTCCCAAGGTTGGATGTCATCAAGGTTCAATGGTCAAACCAAGCTGATGGATGTCCACGGTGCGAGATCTCAGCGAAGTGACCCCAAAGCGGGCGACCCGGCGCAATTTCCTCGCGGGCGCGGTCCGCGAGGGGATGTGATTGCGATTTACGATAGGGTTCGCCCCGCACGTGGGGGAAACGTGGCGCTGTCCAGCTAGGGTCGCGCCGCGGCGAAGTCGCAGAGCGCACCCTAGGTCACCGACTCAGGAGTTCGCCGCTTTTTTTCCTTCACCGAGAGAGACAACCTACGACTGGTGGAACAAATCCAAACACCGATCTTCATGCTCATCGAAAACTTCCAACCGATCCCATTTGCTCTTCAACTCATAGGCCTTCGAGCGATCCTCTGTGCCTTGCTGAAACAGCAATTCGATTCGCCGCTCGTCTTGCTGGGACAAAACTTGATCCTGCTCTGGCGTCAGAATGCTGAATAACGAAAGAACCCAGAAACAGCGGTACTGCAGTAAAAGTTGCACCTTTTGATCAGATTCGTGTCGGCGCGCAAACCTTGTCGTCGCAATGGATTGGTGCTAGTTTGACCAATCTTGGCCTTACAAAGCGTCTGTTTCAATAAGGGTGCAGCATGATTCCATTCATAGCGTGGCAACTTGTCACGCGATGGCGAATCGTCGCATCGGTTGTCATCTTGATCACGGCTGTCGCTGGGATGGGCATGGCGAAACTGTCGTTCGACGTTTCACCCAATGCAATCTTCTCGTCCGACAACCGCGTGTCTCGAGAATTGGACGAGTTGTATCGTGACTTTGGTCATGACGACAACGACGTGGTTGTGATTCTCGAGGCCGAAAATCTGTTCACCGTCGAGCATTTGCAGCAAATTCGACAACTTCGAAACGACCTCGCCGAAATCGACGGCATCAGTCAGGCTGCCAGCGTTTTTGACCTGCGCCGGCGAGGCTCTGTCTTCGCACCCCTTATCCCTCCGTACATGCTGCCCAATGCTGACCTGGATCAGCTACGAAGGAGTGTGATGCGACATCCGATTGCGGCAAATCAACTGGTATCGGACGATGGTCGCATGATGATGCTCTGGCTTCACGTCGAGGGAGATTCGTTGCCGCTCTCAAAAGTGATCGGCGTGGTGGATCCGGTTCGCAATTGCACAAAGCAGTTTGAGAAATCGACGGGAATCGATGTGTTACTGGCGGGGCATTTGACGGTTCGGGCCGAGACGTTGGTGACGTTGCAGCAATCGATGACGAAGGGCAGCTTGCTATCAACGCTCATTGCGGCCGCAGTTGCTTTCTTGCTGTTTCGTGGCTTGGTTCCAATCGTCCTTTGCTGCGTTGGTCCGGTTATCGGTGTCTGCTGGACGCTAGGAATGATGGGATGGACAGGTCAGCAGATTGGTGGGTTGGGCACCGTTTTGCCAACCTTGGTCATCGTGATCGGGGTCGCCAACTCGGTGCATCTACTGTTGGAGACGAATCGCCAGTTGCATCGCGGGCGATGCCCAACGAGCGCGACGTTTCAAGCACTCGTGCGAGTCGGCCCCGCCTGTCTATTAACATCATTGACCACAGTGATTGGCTTTGGATCACTTGTCTTGTCGGAAACCTACAGCGTGAAGCAGTTTGGATGTTGCGCCGCGTTAGGATCGGCTCTTGCCCTATTGGCAGTGGTCTTTTTACTCCCAGTATTGATGCAATTCGTGAACTCGGCTGAACTTGAGCGACATCATTCAACGACGGTTCACCACTTTTCCGTGTGGATGAATCGCTTGGCCGATTTTCCAATCCGACATGCTTGGTTGATTGCGATTCCAAGTATTGCCGTTTGCCTGTTGCTACTATGGCCAGCGTTTCAACAACGACCTGACATTATCTGGACCGAAACGCTCGCCAACGACTCGGATGCAACGGTTGCCATGGCACACGCAGACCAATCCATGGGTGGTGCCTTGCGTGCATACGTGGTGGTTGGTTGGCCTCAGGATGCCAGCTTTGCAGATTCGGAAACAATCGCGGTCACCAAGGAAGTTCATCAAGCGATCGCGCAAACCGAAGGGCTTCGGGGCGAATTTTCGGTTTTAAATCTTCTCGCTTCCTTGCCCGGCAAGAGTATCGAATCACGATATCGATTGTTCCAGCGACAACCCCCGTCTCAGCAGCATCGACTCGTAAGCGAATCAAGTCGTCGATTGGTCGTGAGTACATTGGTGCCCAATGATGGCGCCGCAGCGCTGGGTGACCGTATCGTTCGCTTGGAATCGTCTCTTGCACAGATTGCTCGGAAATATCCTGGTTATTCGCTTCATGTCTCAGGTACGGTGGTCGCAGCTGCTCGAAACATGCGTGCTTTCATTGGCGATTTAGGGAAAAGTCTCGCTGCCGCAGGGATTTTCATTTTCTTTATCTTGGCTTTCGCCTTTCGTTCTCTGCGAATCGGGTTGATCACCACCGTTCCCAATGCCTTTCCATTGCTGGTAACGGCGGCGGGCTTGGTGCTGTTGGGCTACCCACTTCAAATCACATCGGCACTGACCTTTTCGCTATGTTTGGGGTTGGCGGTCGACGATACCATTCACGTGATCACTCGATTCGAGCAATTTCAAAAACAGCCGGGAATCGAATGTGAGCAGGCCGTTCGTGAGACGGTTGCTCATGTTGGCCCAGCGTTGGTGATCACCACGGGGATTCTGATCAGTGGTTTTGCTGCGATGCTCGTCAGCCCAATGCCTGGAATCCAAATGTTCTCCGTTCTGAGTTGCCTCATCATGGCAACCGCATTTCTCGGGGATATGATCGTCTTGCCCGCGCTCTTAGTGTTGTTTGCCAAACGCTCCCCATCACTCGACACCGTACGTGCCGACCAAACACCAACGAAGTGAACAAGATGATCTCTGGAACTGGGATCGAGTGTTGCACTCCAGCGGACAAAGAGGGGAACTCGAATACCGCCCTCGTAGACCTGATACTTGGTCCCACGTAGATTCTGAGTGCAGAAAGAAAGGATGCGATTGGTGACGACGTACGAAATCGATGGCGCGTTCCGTGAGGTCGTCCGTCAGGTACTTGTCTTTGACTGGCAGAGTTTCCCCTTGAACATCAAGTGTGTAATCGAAGTAGGACAGCACCCGCGAGCCATCAAAGCCCTGGAACTCATCAAAGCCTCGTGCAAGTGGGTGAAAGCCTTTCCCGCGTCCGATATGCCATTTGCCAACGAGGCCCGTCGGCCTCAGCCTTGCAAGATTCTTACCATCCGACGGACTTCCAAGTCCGTCAAAAGTCGCGTCGGACAAGAATGTCCGTCGTACGAATGCAAATTGGCTTCTGCCGTTCCTCCAACTTGAAAGCGCCACTTTGAAGCGGGAACGTTGCAAATACAAGCTCGAAGCGCAAGCGAGTGGGTTTTGATGTAAGCGATTCACTCGCTTGCGCTTCGAGCTTGTATGAAGATGAAAGTGGCGCTGTCATCGGCCCATCACTCGAGTCCCTTTCGAATCAGTCTCAATTTGCTGGCCGGATTGGGAACAATCACCTGATAAGCCCCTCCCGATAGATTCCGTCCCATGGGGGCAGTCTTTGTTATGAGTACTTCGACATTACCAACGACTTCGTATATTCTGAACTTCTTTTCGTCGAACTTCGGGATTGCCAAGTTACCCGCGCTCGTACCGGGAATCGTAAAAAAGTTTGTCTGATATTGGTCGGTGTATTGGATCAACCTTAGCTTTTTGTCACTATTCCCGTATATGGATTTGATGGCTGAGCTTGAGTTCAGTCTCTTTACAAGCACGGTATCCGAGAAGTCGATTCCCTTGATGTAGTCGTTCATGACGGACTGCTTCAACCCGCCCTCAAACTGACGAATCTGATCACCATTTCGAATGAAGAAACCGATCACGTCATCCAACTTCCTTAACACTCCATCCGGTTTCTGGCTCCAGCCCAAGACCTTCATGTAGTACGAACGATTCTTAACAAGCTGACCAAGTTTGGAAACCTGACCTTTCGCTCCCTTGGCGATAACCGCCATGAACGCAGTAACGCCAACGACTGCAATGAAGTTGGCCAAGTGGGCTGCCGCGCGATCCAGATCAGCCGACGTTTTGGCTGACGAGGTGATCCTGACACAGTCGTAGAGATCACGCGCGGCCGAGAAAACTTGCCAGCCCACGAGGATGGCGCCAACGACCAACAAGATGATGTCCACAATAAAACCGACACCAAAGTAGTGCGAGGCGGCCCACGCCGCGAGCACGCCAGCCGTTATTGCAATGTTCGTCGGCGTGAGGATTGCAACGAACTCTTCCCGAATCTCCCCAGGAAGCTTTGCAGCCGTCAAATACAACACCCTTTCAAACCGATCTTCCAGGGACATTCGCTCGATGTTCGTGACGCGCCCAATCGGACCCGGCAAAGGACTCTGCGTCCGCACGAGCGTCCCGTCATCTATCATGCAAATGCCAGCGTTTCGAATCGGTCCCGGAATTCTACTGCTCATGCTTTCTCCTTCAAATGCGGCTTAGGCAGAACTCATTCCCTCGCCCCAACGACGGCGTGGGTCATCCGTCACGCGCGGTTGACCTTCCATTATACCGCGTCTAACTGGCAAGAAACTATCCAAGATTGTCGGATCAGCGAAGTAAAGCACCAATGACGCAAAGAGTCGCGTGCAGATTGGTGACATTTGTCCCCGATTCAATGCGGTGATCATTATCGTGGAGGGCAAGTAAAAGCCAATTAATTGCCGCTTGCGAAGCGCAGCCACTCAAAAGCAGAACCGATCTCACCATCCCAGTCATCGCGTTCAAGTGAATCCGTCATGGGTCGGCAATCGCGTCACCGTGATCTCCGAATCATGGCGTGGTCTTCCAGGTGCAGTGTGGGAGGGCAACCCTTTAACCTTGTGTCAACGCATCGACAAGGCGATCAAACTCGCCATCGTCCGTGAACAATGCCGAGGATAGCGGGGTTCGTTTTCGTGGCCCGGAGAGATGCATCTGTTTTACGAAGCCCAAGTCGGTTGTGCGAATGAATGAAGACCAGCTTGCTAGGTTGAGACGCAAAGCAGAGGCAGGCAACACCGACGCAGCATACCGGATAGGGATGTATATTGCATGGTTCCCCAAAACAGCAATCGAGAACTACGGGTTTCGTGAATTGGATGATATTTATTGGCTACGAAAAGCAGCGGATCAAGGGCACGAAGAAGCATTGCAATACCTGGATGTATTAGAAAATGGTGGAGAACCGGGGTGAAACTGCGAGCGCGTCGGGCGAACTCTAACTGGCCAGCGCCACTTTGGAGCAGATTGGGTCAAGGAACTCGGCCAAGGCTATTCATCGATCGTCGTCGATGACAACCGTGCTTACACGCAATATCAATCGCTCGCCGGACATTTCCTGCTGTGTGTCGACGCCGACTCGGGTGAAACGTTGTGGCAACACCGCTATGATTGGCCGTTCGGTCCTGTTAGAACGACGTCATCAACGTCAAACGAGGCCGGGTCGACTGGCTCGGCGAACCACACTCGTACATAATCCATGTCATTGATCGATGATGTGGCCGAAGGTGAAGATCTGACGATTTGTGGTCCAGGTGCAATCTCAGTGGAACTCGCAATGGCTTGTGCAGACTCTTGTTGGGTTGAGGGCGCAATCAACTCAGAACCATCGCGGCCCAATATCGAATTTGCTGACAACAGTCGTCGGTCTTCGAGTGATTCGACCAGAGCACGCCGAGTGTGCAGTCGCCGATTCGAATGGATCGATTTCAGAGCGGTCCGTTTGCGGCGTTGTTGTTTCGATTATAGGAATTTGGTGAACATGATGGACTACCTTTATTAAACAGGAACTTTTGTTTTGTAGGTTGTCCGTTTGCGTCACCGAATTTCGGCCTATAATGCAAACGGCCATGTTTCCATCGGCACGCAACAACGAGCCGCATGGGGGATGTCTTGCCCGGCGAGGGTTATGATTGTCGTCGTGGACCTCGCCGGGCGTTTTCTGTATCTCGGGACCTTAAGGTTCTTTCATAGGTAAAACCCCTTCAGGGTTTGGGGTGTTGTGGGTTGGCAGACCCAGGGTGCGCTCTGCGGCTTCGCCGCGTCGCGACCCTGGGCTCCGGAATGAAACGCCGTTGGCGTAAGGAGTCACGAGTGTCATTTCCGCGACACAGTTGAGTCCCGCCGTCCAGCGTCGATGCAAAGCCACGCTCCGTACTGCGACGCGGTTGAATT
The DNA here is from genome assembly GCF_007860135.1 of Novipirellula artificiosorum. Lineage (NCBI taxonomy): Bacteria > Pseudomonadati > Planctomycetota > Planctomycetia > Pirellulales > Pirellulaceae > Novipirellula > Novipirellula artificiosorum. The sequence continues at coordinate 30,432 of NZ_SJPV01000013.1, read as the reverse complement.
CCGTGTTGCCGCATCGATGCGATGCCGCATGCATGACAGCGACACGATTCGATTCCGTATTGCCGCATCGATACGAAGAGGTGTTCGTTACCGCAAAGCGATTCGATTCCGTATTGCCGCATCGATACGAAGAGGTGTTCGTTACCGCAAAGCGGTTCGATTCCATAGCCCAGGGTCGACGCGCAGCGCCGCACCCTGGGTTCCGGTCACGATCAACGTGTCCGTACGCCGTAGGTGTTCTACAAAGACAGCCAAGCCATAGGACATTACGATGGGGCATTGATGGGGTCATTTGTAAAACCCCTTCAGGGTTTGCGATGGGACGCGTGCGGTAACCCAGGGTGCGCTCAGCGGCTTCGCCGCGTCGCGATCCCGGGCTCCGGAATGAAACGCCGTTGGCGTAAGGAGTCACGAGTGTCATTTCCACGACACAGTTGAGTCCCGCCATCCAGCGTCGATGCAAAGCCGCGTTCCGTACTGCGACGCGGTTCGATTCCGTATTGCCGCATCGATGCGATGCCGCATGCATGACAGCGACACGATTCGATTCCGTATTGCCGCATCGATACGAAGAGGTGTTCGTTACCGCAAAGCGGTTCGATTCCATAGCCCAGGGTCGACGCGCAGCGGCGCACCCTGGGTTCCGGTCACGATCAACGTGTCCGTACGCCGTAGGTGTTCTACAAAGACATCCACGCCTACGGACATTACGATGGAGCCTCGATGGGTTCGTTTGTAAAACCCCTTCAGGGTTTGCGATGGGACGCGTGCGGTAACCCAGGGTGCGCTCTGCGGCTTCGCCGCTCTCGCGATCCCGGGCTCTGGAATCCAGCGAGCTTGCCGTGTCGACTTAAGGTGTCTCCTCCGCTGCATTCTCTTGTGATTCATTGACAGTTACCTCATCGCGTGGCTTGCTGCTATCCAGCAAACGCTCTGCCTCGGCACGGACAATTCCTAGTTCCAAGTGAGATTCGAATGCGTATTTCGCGTGTTTTCCGGCTGGTACCCCAACACATTCTGGTCGGACCACGCATTTGCTCGACCAAGGAAATCGTGAGCTGCGAGATGGTTTCCCAGTTTGTAGCGAATCATTGCGAGATAGCACCAATACTCCGCTGCGTCCAAGTCTTGGGTACTTTCCCTGTAAGCAAGCGTTTCTTCCATTGAGTGAAGAGCCTCCTCCAGCCGACCTGCTCGGTAGTAGACTGCGCTGAGGCATTCCAAGCACTTTTGATTTTGGGGAAGCTGATCAACCAACCTGTTGGTCAACGACAGCAGTACCGAGTTATCTGGCAATCGTTTACGGCAAGCAACCGGTCGTGGCGATGATGCACGAGGCAGCCGCATCGTACCATGGCGAAAACTTGTACCCCAGCGACGAACGGCCTAACGCTGACCCGCATCTCCGATGGCGTGGGAGGGGGCCCGAAGCAATCCGGGCCCTATCACGATTGTGCTGGTTCGCTGTCACCGCTGAGCCTTCGGCATGCCCTCAAGACCAGAATCCCCGCAATGACTGTGGTCAGTGAAGGCAACGTAGAAGCAACAAAATACAGGAGGAACCGCTTCGTTGTGAATAGCAGATCGCGGCGACTGGCCCTTTCGAGAGAGCAGAAGCAGGCAACGATGCAGCCCGCAGTTGCCAGAGTGAGTGAGTAATCAGCAGCACCGAAGAGGCCATGCCATTGAGGGTACGCTGAAAGGTTTCACGTTCGCTCAAGAAAGAGGTAATAGGAAGAGACGACAGCGACGGAAGCAGTCAGGACAAATAGGGTTCGGAGTGGAAAACGCATTGTCGAGCTAGGTGTCCAGGGAACGGCCCGCGTCACCGGGGACCGCGAGTTGACTGTCCATTTGTGAAACCGAACCAACGGGCCTCCGCGTGCACGTGATGGTGATCTGATCTAGCGCGGCGGCAACCCGGCCCCAGCTTGAGTAAAATCATAGCCCGATCTCGCCCAGCCTTCAATTACTTTCGCTTCGATCACCTCAATGTGGCCATCACGAAACAAGTAGTTTGCCGTATCCCCTATGTGACGACTGTGGGCAATATAGGAATCGACGATTGGGAGAAGAAGTCCAGCGTCAATGTTCGTTTGTGTGAACCAAGTATCGGGATTCATGTCTGGGGGAGAGTTCGGGTTCTCGACGAGTGGAGCGCCATTGTGTTCGAAGAAATCTATCGTTGAATGCGTGGAGTTGCGGACCAATGGATCGTTGTATGCCGTAAGGTTCCGGAAGAAACCGAGCGCGTCGGGTGAATCCGGGCAGAAGTTCGCCCGAGATCCGACGAACTTTGCGTTGCTAAAGTGGAGTTGCCTCAAATTGCTCGCGCATTCAGTTCTGCGTGCAGTGGCTCGAGCGGACTGCACCGCTGGCAGAAGTAAGGCCATGCTGATTGAAATGATGGTGAAGACGACCAGTAGTTCAATCACCGTAACGCCGCGATAAGACTTATTACGGATCATAAGTTGCGAGTGGATTTCAGTGGGGTAACAATAGCCGTCACCTGGGACGAACGAATGATCTTCCATTGGTAAAGCCGCGCAAGCCGTCCTCGGGTGCACGGCCTGGTTCTGGCTTTCTTTCATGCTCGTGCTCAGCATCGCGGTGCTCGTGCTCGTAATCGATCGCCACTGCATAGTCTACCGATGACTCGGCGATTGCGTCAAATCTCAACGCCATCCGAGTCAACATGGCTAGGACCCCGTCCGGTCAAAATACTCAGCGACGTCAAAATGCTATAAAACGCTGGTTTTCAAGCGACGGCCCTTCTTTTATCTCAGGCGACAACACTCGTTCCTCAGGGCAGCCCCGTTCTTCGCAATCGTTAACACCGGACCTGCAGCAACGCTAGCCCGACTTCCCCAGTTGCGGGCATTTAGAACGTGATTTGCGGGGTCAGTGGTCCAATTCTGTCACTAAATCGGTTTTGTGTATTCTAAATGCCGACTCCGAGGCATTGAGTTGTACGTGAGCTTTCCAGAGTTCCTCGTCGCTCCAGTCAAGCACGTTCGTGCGAAGCAGATAGCATCCTGCGCTCAAGGTTGCCCAGTCGTCGTTTATCTTGTTCTTACTATATCGCAGTTGCGCAGCGCCGTTGTCGGAGGCTTCAACGGTCACGTCAAACAAGCGAGCCGCTCGAGTGATTTGACCCAGAAGGCGGCCTACCTCGCGTTCGACCTATTGCACATCACGACGTTGTTTCCTGCATCGATCTGCCATCGACTTTCGACGCTGCTCAAATCTTCGCTTCGCTACGACGAATGATCGCTTCGTCTTTCTTGAGCCGATCCTGACTACGGCAAAGAATGAACATCTCGCGATCATTCTGAGTTGAAGCGGGCGGAGATTCTTCACCGATTTGCATCGCGTCACTATCGCATTGTCCTGGGACTTGGCATAGTTTGACTTCAATTCCATCGCGGATCGTTCGCCAGTCATTTTTCACAAGCGCGGAAGCAACACTCTTCGTGAAGACTCTCTAAGCATCGCGGGATTAATAACGAAGGTAGTGGACGAGGCCACGAGTCCTGCAACCCGGGACTCGTGGCCTCGTCCACTACCAAAGTCGTCACTTGTTGTTCACGCGATGCTTAGCGATGACTTGGATGCTGCTATCCGTGTTCATAAACCAAGTTCCTCTCCAGCGTACTTCAAACTCGCCAATACGTTTGCGGATTCGAGATCAAGTTGCTGCCGGTCCGTCAAGTCGCTGACCTGCGGAGCCTGTGTCGGGTATCCTGCCGCCATGCTTGTGAGATACTTCTCGTCACGTACCGTCATGCACCACAGATCAATCTCGCCCGGATATTTCAGATTCGCAGCAAGGACATCGATATTGTCGAAGCAATGATATTGATCTTGGTATGCCAGTGGTCTGGCGTGGCGTTGCCGACGACTTCAATGTCGTCTCTTTCCAGCAGCTTTCGGTAATCCTGATAAACATCTGGGCGTACGCCGATTTTCGCTTCGATCGTCGCTGCGGCCCGCTCGGCCTCAGGCAGATCAACGTCACAGATTGCGACCAGATTGGCGCTACGTCCAAACTGATGCCAAGCCATCGAAGTACCTCGCCCGCCCGCACCAATAACGGCAGCGATGGGGCGATCGTTTTGGGCACTCTGTGCCGTGGCGGAAGATGGAAAGAAGGAGGGAACGGATAACGATGCGGCGGTTGCACCGATCCATTGTCGCCGGTTCAGAAGGTTGGTCATTTTTGGCTCCATGACGTTGGACAGGCTTCCAGCCTGTCATGGGGGTAGTGATGACAGGTTGGAAGCCTGTCTCACGTCAGGAATCGCGTGAAATATCGCCCTACGGGTGCTTTTCGTGCCAACTCAAAATTCTTGCTTCCGACTCAAGGGCTTCCGGTGGAATTTTGGTTGGCTTGATGGGTGAGGTATCGAGTAATTCACTTTCGGGAATTTCACGAAGTTTGATGTTGCGAAACCAAACGGGATGGCCGTGATTTTGAAGCACGAGGGGTGCCCCGCGGTCGGTCAAATCCGTCCCGCCCCCGCGTCGCAACAGCTCCACGTTGGCTGCCCATTTCGGATCGCTGTAGTTGAAGTCAATCACCTTCTGACCATTGAGCCAGTGTTGGATCACCGTATCCTTGTAGATCATCCGCGATGAATTCCAAAGACCGACCGGTTTCGTTGCGTCGTGCGAAGGCGCCATGCAGAAATACAACGAGGCGGCACTGGTTCTTGGATTCTTACCGTCACCATTTCCGGCATTGTCCAAAATCTGGTATTCGTACAGCCCCGGTCGGCAGGTGACACCGCTGTTGCTTCCTTCGGCGACTTTCCAATCGAAACGGAGTTCAAAGTTGTCCGGAATCCTCTTCGTCCGATAGACAAGGCCGCCGCCTTGGGTCGCGAACGCGAAGGCATTATTCTCGACCTTCCAGCTACCGGGGTTTTTCCATCCGTCGAAGTTGACTCCATTGAATAGCCGTTCAAATCCAAGTTCGGCTTCTTCAGGCGTCAGCGTGTTAGGAGGCATATGATTTCTAGCGGGTGTTTGAATCCACTGCTCCCACCGGCCCACCAAACCACGCAACACCTCGGGGTTCTCCGCAGCGACATCGTTCCTCTCCGTGCGGTGGCCCTGCATGTCATACAGTTCCCAAATCTCGATTGGGATCTGTACACGGTACCGCGAGTCTTTGGAAAGCCCCTCGCGAGCAACCGCCTTCCATTTCTCGGTCCGAACGGCTCGATTCCCATTCATCTCGAAAAACAACGTATCACGCGGCAAATTGTCCTTGGCGAAGGTGGGAAGCAAACTGAGTCCGTCGAGCGATTCCGTGGCCGTAGCAGCCGATGTCGGAGAAACCGAGATCGTCGGCGACAATCAATACGATATTCGGCCGCCGCGATTTCGGCTCTGCCGCATTGCCAGAGGAGATCGCCATCAGCAACAGGATTATTGCTGCAATTGCAAGTATGGCAGAACCGCTGAGGAACGCAAATCGTCGCTGATGGGTGCCCTAGCTTATCCAATGCATGCCATTGTTTAGGCGTTCAGCGCGTGGCAACTTACTCATCTTCTTTTCTTTGTCAGTGTTCATTAGCGTTCATCGGCGGTTTCACTCCACCGTCCGATGCCCTTCTGGTCACACAGTCGGCGGTTTCACTCCACCGTCCGATGCCCTTCTGGTCACACAGATCGCAACCGAATCTCACCCTGGACAGCCTGCCCCAGCGGAACCGGTTTCCGCTTCGGATCAAAATATCCCGACATAAATGTCTCCGACGGGCCGTTATCAACTTCCGCGATCAACCATTGAATCGAATCGCCGTCAACATAGCATCGGCTGTGCTGGTCACCGTCCGATACCAGCTCGATGCCCACGCCGTGGTTGTCGGTTAAACGAGCTGAGTGGACGTTATGCTTGGTGCTGCGGAAGTCGGCTGGCACCGGTGGCCAATCAAGCGACATCGGTTTGTCCATCAATTTGTTTTCGGCCGCATCACTGGGGGGCTCCTGATCTGACATTGCCACAGCAAACTCATCCCAGCTATCTGGCTCGGCCGCGGTGTTCGAAGTCACAACGGCAACGACTAGAGTCACCGAACAGAGAATTTTCAAGAATGGCAACTGGTCGGCGTCCATTTCTCAGAGGGGCAGGCAACAGGGGCGGGGGGCTCTATAGGACGAAACGTACGAGATAAGGTTTGTTTACCATGGAATTTGGACGCTTTGCAGCAATTGTTAACGGGTAGCTTTCAAGCTATTCGTACGTATCTAATAAACCCCCGCCTTAATCGCCCAGAAAGATGCAAACTCGAAAGGATGCCATGATGGTATCACCACCACCAAAAAGAATTGTACTTGTCCTGCAGGTTGCCATTTCGGTCGTCAGCGTTGGAGCCAATCGATTGTGTGCTGACGTGCCTGCTCAGATCGGTGGCGGTAACATTGAGATCAACCTGGACAAAGCAGAAGCAAAATTCAGACGCTCCAGACGGTGAGGGCGGGGATGTGCCGAATCCCTATTTCGCCAGAGCACTACGGCTTGGAGACCGGAGAGCCGAAACCCGAACAACTCGACAATGTCATCCTGATGGCCCATCGCTACAGTATCGAGCCGATCTTTTTGTTCGAGTACTACACACGATGGCACACAGCATTGGGCGGACGCGATCGTTGGGAAGTGATCGGCAGCGCGTTCGCCAAACGATTTGGGCCGAACAGTCCATGGCTTCGTTCGCAAGGAATCCAAGACTGGGGCGTGCGATTCTACAGTGCGATCAACGAACCGACTTGGAAATCGAACAACCCGAATCCGATTCCCGCCGCGGATTATGCTGCAGCGCTCGAAGGATTGGCCGACGGTATTCATTCGGTTGATCCAAAAATGATGGTTAGCCCAGGCGGTTGGATTGAAGGATCCCTTCGTCATGGCGAGCACGTTTACTCGAAAGCCGCCGCACCGCTTTTCAACAATGGCAAGCTGCACGCAATTTGCATTCATCGCTACTGGGACGTCGAGTATATCCCCATGAAGGACCGTTACGATTGGTCGCTGCAGAGCCAATTCGAAGAAGTCAAAAAAAGGGCCGGGATCACGGCCAATGTTGCGTTCTGCACGGATGAGATGAACGTGAAGAAGCGTGAGATCACCGAAAACGAGGCGGCGAGAGATTTGCTGACCGCCCTATGGGACGCGCTCGGCGTGGTTGGAAACGATGGCGAGCGAGTGACCGCGTTTGTCATGCCGTGGAACCTTTTTAACCTCACGACCAAGGATGAGCACTACGGTTTGTGTAAACAACTTGATCCCTGGACGCCGACTGCGCGCGGCAAGGTGTTACAGCTTGTTTGCGAGCTTACCGAAGGAATGAGTTTTGTCCATCGTGATCCAAAACAGCGGGGCATGCTCGTCCTAGAAGGCAGCAATAAGAAGTTGTGGGTGTGGCAGAACCGCATGGCGTGGACCGAGTGGCGGTGGACTGATCACTTATTGGCGAGCAAATGATAAACCCGGTGAAGCACCTGAGTTTGAAAGAATGAAACTACAGGCATTGAATCTCCAGTTCGAAGAGCCCGTGTTAGTCGATTTGCTCACCGGACGTGCCTACCAAATGCCGCGGGATACATGGAGGCCTACCGGGCAAGGAACCCTGTTTGAAAACCTGCCTGTCTATGATTCACCGCTGATTGTTGCCGCTCATAAAGTGGCGCTGTCCAGCTAGAGAAACGAAGATGTCGACCGCAGATACCGTTGTTTCGTGCGCCGACGGTTTCTTAACGTTTCGTCTGTGACGAGCGACTCCAGAGCGCGGGTGAAGACGCGTGACGACATTCGCATGGTCAATAGCACTGCGACGAAGCAGAGCAACATGATGACAGGCAGACCCCTCCATAGAAAGATCATGATGCTGCGGGCCGATTCTTTGGTGCCGCCTTGAGAAATATGATGCTGAGTGAATTTGTGTTCCACGTTGTTAGGGAACGAACGAAGGTCTTTTTCCCACTTGCTGAGATCCCAGTCGGCTTGCTTTACCGCACTGTGAATGATCTCAGTCTTGACAACGCTGTCCAACACGATCAGCCCGAAGCCAACCACGATCGCAAGAATAGCAGCGGTGAAGAGTAACTCACCGTAAAATCGCGATACGGAACCGAGTTCTTTGGTGACATACCGCAGACGAAATCGGCCTTTGGAGCACTTGCAGTTCTCGAGGATCAGTGCTCGCACATCCGATGGCATCGCAACAATTGCCAGGATGATCATCAAGGCGAAACAGCAACCATAAAGTGCCCAGATCATTACTCTGCTCCGATGAAAGCTTGTCCCGTGCTTCAGCGAAATTTGCACGCGTCTCACATTGTAAGGGCGCCCGGTCACGCATTCAACTGGCTGGTTCACCCACGGTGTCCAACGAGATCACGCAAGGCCTTGCCAAGCTATCAGTTGCAGCAAATCCCTGGACGGCTAGAATGGATGCGGTGCGAGGCGCAGCGGTCGGTGAATCCTTTCTCACTTCTTCCGCATTTGTTTCAGATCACAATTACCTGCTGCTACGATCCGGGGCGTGTGACTTCGCAAATCAAAGTCTGGACGGATTAGCAAGTTTCACCCGACACCCAGATCAATGACAATCGACCGTTTTTCACCTTGAAAGTTCGATCATGCTCAATCGCAGGAAAGTGCTGCAAGGAATCGCAGCCAGCAGCGGTGCTACGTTTGCCGCCTCGCTAACTCCCAAACGTCTCTTGGCATCGCCCACTCGCAAGGCGGTTCCAAAGCGTATTGTCTTCTTTATGCAGAACCAGGGCTTTGATCCAAAGACCTGCATTCCGGAAGGGATGAAAAGCAGCGGCTCCCTGGCGAATGCCAAGCTTCCCGAGCCTATTGGTGCACTCGAACCTTACAAGGACCGGTTGCATATCATCAACGGTTTGCACGGCATCCACACCAGTCCCTCGCACAGTGCGTTCTTCGGCGCTCTCGGCGGCTATCGCGGCAGCGACGGTGTGCCGCCCAGCGCATCGACGATCGACTATGAACTGAGCAAGGTTCTGCCACAGACGCTTCTGCCTCATCTATGCGTCGGCATGGACTCGATTGAGAACATGAAGACCAAACCGACGATTGCGACGCTGTCGGCTAGCGGCGCCGGTCAGCCGATCTTCATGCATTCGAATCCGAATCATCTTTACCAGATGCTGTACGGCGGCATTTCCTCCGGCGACATTCGACTCCAGCACGAGGCCCGATCGAGTGTGTTGAATCAGGTTGAAAAGCTGGCCGCCACTAAGGGGCGATCGCTTCCAGCGCCAGACCAGCAACGTTACGGACAATACGTCCAGGGCTTCAAGGAGGTCAACGGTCTGCGGACGCGTCTCGATACGGTTGCCGATCACTTGCGAAAATTTGCTCCCACGGTTGACGAGCGATACACCAAGCCTGAGTTCGAAACCGATTGGCACGATGTTCTGCTGGACCTCGGCATTTCGGCGCTCACATCGGGAATCACCAACACGCTGACCATTGGCTCGGGTCGTGGCGAGATTTTCGGTGCCTGGAAGGGATTGGGCATCGATCAACAGGGACACAATCTTGGGCACATGGATCAGCCCGGCAATCCGATTTGGATCAAGATTCGTCAGTACAACAGTCGCATGCTGGTCCGAATCATGGAAACGCTGGAAAGCGTGCCCGAAGGAAGTGGCACCATGATGGACAATACGCTGATCGTCTACACCAGCAACAACGCGGACAAACAGCACACCAACGGCGCCAACTGGCCCTTCATGCTTTTGGGCAACTTCGACGGCACCATCAAGACCGGTTGCTTCACGCAACTCAGCGGCAAACGCCCCATCAATGCGCTCTACACCACGCTCCTTCACGCAGCCGGTCAGAACTGTGAACGGTTCAACATGGACGACAAAATGGCCAAGAAGTTCGACGTCGGTACCGGCCCCCTCAAGGAAGTGCTGGTATGAGCAAGGTCCGATTCGTTCTGGTCATGACGCTGTTGTGGGCCCCGCTGTCCGTGGCCCATGGCGAGACTTACACGCCCGGTCAGACGGTCATCAAAGATTTTGGCCGCTTTGCAAATACTTTTCTGGCAAATTATTGCGTCGACTGTCATGGCGAGACAGACCCCGAGGCCGACCTTTCGCTCGAAGACCTGGGTCCGGTGGATGAAGTCAACGCCGGTACCTGGCGAAGCGTTTGGGCACAGGTCACCTTAAAAGAGATGCCGCCCAGCGATATGGAGCAACCAGAGGTTATCGAGCGGCTAAAGATTTCAGACGGCATCGTTGATGAACTGAAACGTGTCATGCATGGACGAGGTGGGTTTCGCGATCACCTCGATCCCAACAAGGGTAACTTCGTCGATCACGAGTTGCTATTCGGTCAGCTGCCTGATGGCATCAAGCTTCAACCGACATCTTCTCCGGCGCGTATTTGGCGTGTAACCCCTCAGGAGCACATCACGCGTCTGAACGAATTGATCAACACGGAGCCGGAGTTCGATCCGGCAAAGCCAGGCCTTCGCACTCATGGCGATGTCGTCCCCACCAATCACGGTGGTGAACTGAAACTCTACTTTGGTACCGATCGCATCATCCAGTGGCAGGGTGGGACGGTCGCCTATGCCACATCCGTCAAGAGCGTTCCTGCGGTCCTGTCTTCGGCACGCACTCATGGACTGGAAAACTACCCCGACTTCTACACGGTCAATAGCGCCGAAGCGACTCAGATTATGGGTGTTGCAGGCGACATCCTTCGCTACATGGCGGATGGTCCGCTGAGTATCGCCCAGCCTTATCAGATCACGGACGATCCCAAATCCATCGCGGACAAAATGAAGGGCGATCTTCGAGGCCTGCCCACAAGCCTGGTCTACAGCACAAAGGTTGTGCGTCCGTTGACGCCGGTCTTTGAGCTGATGAAGGAAGACGGCGTGACCGACGAACGCCTGCGCGGTGCGGTAGACTACCTTTTCGAAGCACTAGCTTTTCGGCCGCCGAACGAAATGGAGTCGGACGTTTACTTGACGATCGTTAAGCAATCGATTGAGAAGCTTGGCAAGAAAGACGGAGCCGTGCTGGGGCTGTCATCCATCTTCCTGGATCGTGACGCGCTCTTTCGACCGGAACTGGCCGAGAACGGCAAACCGGATCAACATGGCCGCGTTATGCTGCAAGATTGGGAACTGGGCATGGCAGTGAATCACGCGCTGCGATACATCAGGCCAGACGAAGCGTTGCGCAAGGCAGTCGTCGAAGGACGGATGCGCACTCGCGAGGATGTGAACCGCGAAGTGCAACGTATGCTGGCCGACGATCGCATACGCAAGCCCCGCATCCTGCGCTTCTTCCGTGATTACTTCGACTACGACCTTGGCGGCTACATCTGCAAGGACACGAAATCGTTGGCGGATACGGGAGTGAGCGCAAGGGGACAGTCCTACTACGGTGCCATGTTCGACGCGACGGCAAGTACCGATCGTTTGATTGAACTCATCCTGCAAGAGGACCAGGATGTGCTGAAACAGTTGCTAACAACCGACAAGGTCGTGGCGACGAATGCAGATCGTGTCTACTTCGGCCGAAAAAGTACCAAGGAAGAGAAAGCAGCATCCGTTGCCGCAGCGAAGAAGGCGGCGGCCGAAGCGGCAAAGAACGAGGTGGCCAAGCTGCAAGCCTGGAAGGACGCAAACCCGGGAAAAGAACCACCCAAGCCAGAAGTGAAGAGACAGGCCAACATCAATCACAGCGTGACGGAGGCAACGCTAGCAGGTCCGAAGGTCTATGCCCGCGTAAGCCGACGCAGCTTCGGAAACGGATCGATGAAACCAGAACGCGTGTTGGCGATGGCCCCCGAAGGCGAGCGGTTGGGCATCCTGACCCATCCCAGTTGGCTCGTTTCCCACTCCGACGCGATGGACAATCACGCCATCCGCCGCGGCCGATGGATTCGCCAGCGGTTGCTTGGTGGCGGCGTTCCCGATGTGCCGATCACCGTGGACGCAATGCTTCCGGATGAGCCGCACAATACACTGCGTGACCGGATGCGGGTCACCCGAGAAGACTATTGTTGGACGTGTCATGAGAAGATGGACCCGCTTGGGCTTCCGTTCGAGATGTACAACCATGCCGGCTTGTACCGATTAACGGAACTGGACAAACCCGTTGACACGTCAGGCGAGATCATTGATTCCGGCGAACCCGCTTTGGACGGCAAAGTCGCTGACGCCATCGAGTTGATTCGAAAAATTGCCGCAAGCCAACGTGCCGAACAGGTCTTCGTCCGCCACGCCTTCCGATTCTGGATGGGCCGCAACGAAACGCTCAACGACGCGCCCGTGCTCCAGGAAGCGCACCGCGCCTACAGAGAAAGCGGCGGCAGCATGAAAGCGCTGCTCGTATCATTGCTCACCTCCGACGCATTTCTGTACCGCACGCGAAGTTAGCAACCTGCGGGAAATACGAGAGCCATGTAGGGCCGGTTCCCACCGGCCACGGGCGTTGGATGCACGGTTCGGTCGGCCACGAACGCAAGCATGGCCGGTGGGAACCGGCCCTACCTCGCTTTGCCGACACGGCTTACCAGAAAAGCGAACTTCGACACGCACCGGGACAGTTTTTCGCGATAGAATGATGGCGTTCGAAGACATTTTTGAGTGATGCCGTTCCTACACAACGATCGTCCCCCGTGACACATGCTTGAGTTCACCTGGAGTTTATGATGCAGCGTTACCTTCCTTTGCTTCTTGCTTTCGTCCTTTGCTTGGCTGGTCTCTCACCGGTGGAGGCGGCGGACCCTGCCTTTGGAAAGCAGCCCAATATTATCCTGATCATCACCGATGACCAGGGATACTACGATTTGTCAGGTCACGGAAACCCACACTTGGCGACTCCGAATCTGGATAAGCTGCGGGAACAGAGCCTACGGTTTACGCGTTTTCAAGTCAGTCCAACCTGCGCACCGACCCGATCTGCGATCATGTCAGGTCGTGCGCCATTTTATGTCGGCGTGACACACACGATTCTGGAACGGGAACGGATGAAGCTTGGTGTGCCAACGATGCCTGAGATGCTACGCGACGTGGGTTACACCACCGGGTTGTTTGGCAAATGGCACTTGGGCGATCAAGATCCGCACCGTCCCGATCAAAGAGGGTTTGACGAGGTCTTCATGCATGGCGCCGGTGGGATTGGCCAGTCTTACCAAGGCAGCTGTGGCGACGCGCCGGGCAACAAATACTTTGATCCGGCAATCCTGCACAACAATACATTCGTCAAGACCCAAGGATTCTGCACCGACATTTTCTTTAACCAAGCGATGACTTGGATGGAAACACAAAAGGGCAAGAAACCATTCTTCACCTACATCACGACCAATGCACCCCATGGTCCCTTCATCGCTCCGGATTCGTACAAGAAGAAGTTTATCGAGGCGGGAATGCCGGATAGCACGGTTGGATTTTACGGGATGATTGAAAACATCGACGACAATGTCGGCCGATTAACAGCGAAACTGGCTGAGTGGGGAATTGAAAAGGACACGCTGTTGATTTTCATGACAGACAATGGGCCCTCTGCATCCAACTACAATGGTGACCATAAAGGCAAGAAAGGCAGCGTCGATGAAGGTGGAACGCGTGTGCCAAGTTTCTGGCGCTGGCCGGGCGTCCTGGAGCCCGGCACCGATGTGGATCGACTTGCCAATCACTACGACATACTGCCAACCCTTGCTGCGATTACCGGCGGCATGCCAAAACAGCAGGATCAACTGCATGGCAAAAGCCTTGTGCCATTGCTGAAAGATGCGGATTCACCTTGGGAAGATCGTTACCGCGTATTCCACAAAGGGCGGTGGCCGATCGGTGAAGCTGCGAATTCAAGAGAGGATGGCTTTGCCGTTCGAAATCAAAGGTTCCGACTTGTGGGTCGCGGTCAACTTTACGATATGGAAAACGATCCGTCCCAAGAAACGAACGTCATCACCGAGCATCCCGAAGTCGCCAAGGCGATGAATGCGGCTTACGACGAGTGGTTCGACGGTGCGCTACCCAACATGGTCAACGAAGACGCGCCGCTAACCGGGCATAACACGTTCCATTTGATGTACTGGAAGCAATACGGAATGGAAATCCCACCGGTGAAGGTGCGCGAGCCAGGGACGCCGAAACCGAAACGAGCATCGAGAAAGTAGAAGTAGGCAATTCGTATTAAGCTGCTTCTTCATCGTTTGAGAGTAAGGGAAAAGGGGCCAAGAGGTAAATTGCGGTTCGAAATCGAGTCTGCCGCAGCAACGCTTGATCGCCGTTTTGATGCCGGTCCGACGCACCGTCAGTCGCTAACAGGAGCTATCTTTTGAAACGGTTTTCCCTTCGAATGCCACCTCAATTCGGTGTCGGTATTTCCGAGTCGCAAATCTCCTCAGGCTACAAGCATTATGAAGAAACACGAATGGCGTGAAACCACCGACGAGGGCAAGATTCGCCTCGTCACCGCGACGCAACACGCGGGGAAATGGAAGCTCCGATCCCGGCTGAAGTCGGATACGGAATGGACCCAACATCCGGTCATTCCGCTCGAAGACCTCGAAACACTGCATGAACTGATCTCGAACAAATACCAGCGCAAACGTGTACCATACGAGCACGTTCTGGAACTCGATGCCCTGATTGAAGCTGCGAAGGCCCGAAAGTAGCGTGAGCGGCTTGCTGACGTTATCAATGCGAGCCGTGTTCAATGCCGTATCCGTACTCGGGCTGACACTTTGCCAACGGGCACATTCCGAAGAACCGCCTGAAGTGACCATCATAAGCGACCTTGTCTATGGCGAAGTCGATGGTCACCAATTGAAGCTCGATCTCCATCTTCCCAAAGTGGAGCCAGCACCACCCTTGGTCGTCTGGATTCATGGTGGAGGGTGGCGGGGTGGATCAAGAAAGAACCCGAGAATTCATAAAATCACCGAAGCTGCCCATAGCCATCCGAGTGATCAACCATCCCATGACCGAGATCGGACGATTTACCAACCGTTCAGCTGGGCAATTCGCCCCAGGATTCCGATTCCATATTGCCCATCGCGGTTGCCTTGTTGGTCGATGTACTTCTTAACCAATGGCAGAGCGGGTTCGCCCATCCAATCCAACACATTGTGAAGCATGGTTGTGTTGGATCTCTTCGACTCGTCTTGGAATAGCAGTTTGTCCAAGCACGCCAGCGCATCGTCGGTCTCCCCAAGCTTGACGAGTGTCCAGGCGGCCATCATCCGCACCTCGTGCGATTCGTCTTCGAGGGCCTGTTCCAAAGTTGCCGACGCGCGAGCGGCATCATCGCCCAACAGGTGCAAGCCGACGACGGCCCACCAACGCATTCCCTCGTCCTCGTCCGACATGCGATTGGCGAAGGTTTCGAGGTTGCCGTTGTCTCGAGCCAAGGCAAGATCGGCAGCGTCCAGATAGGTCTCCAACGGGTACAGTTCTTGGTTTCGGACCATCTCGTATATCGTCAGACCATTCGCCGCAGCGCGTCGTTCTCGCATCTTCTCGGGCAACAAGCCGGAATCGAAAAGCTCGAGTTGCCGCCTTCGTAGTTCCGCTTTCAACTCGGCGATCTTATCTTGCTGTTCGGGATCGTCGATCAAGTTATGGACATTGTCAAAGTCCGTCGCGTTGTCGTAAAACTCTTCCGATACGCGAGGCCGAAAGAATCGGCCAGTGATTTCGTTTGTTTTGCCTTCGCGATGATGCTGTTCCCAAGCGGGCGTTAGCGGAGCCTTCCAGATGTATGCCAAGTGTTGACCGGCGGGAGCGTAAGGCATGTAGTTCTTGTGATAAGCGAATCGCTCGTCGCGGATCAACCTGACATGATCAAGCCGTTCATCAGCTCGTTCGCGAAATCCAAGGTGATATTGAGGTGCCGCTTCCTGGTTGTCGCCAAGAAAGATCGTGCCTTGAAAGGTTGCTGGAATCTCGGCACCGGCGAGGCTCAACCAAGTCTTCGGCATGTCGACAAAGCTGACGATACGGTCAACCGTCGTGCCCGGTGCGTCTGCGGGGTAAAGGTGCTTCAGCTTCTCGGGGATCCGAACCACAAGCGGGCAGTGAATGCCACTTGAGTAGAGAAAGCGTTTGCTTCGAGCCATCACTCCGCCGTGATCGGAATTGTAGATGATGATGGTGTCGTCATATAAACCATCCTGCTTCAGTGCATCGAGCGTCTCTTTGACCTTGCGATCCATGTTCTCGACGGCTGCGGCATACTTCGCATAGTTTTTGCGAATCACCGGCAGATCTGGGTGGTAGGAAAAGAGCTTCATCTTGGCTGGGTCTTTGGGCGGATTCTCGACATCGCCGTGAGCGCGGCTCTCATGGCTGTCCGTGATGTTCACGACCGCAAAGAACGGCTGGCCCGGCTTGCGGTATCGCCAACCATAAATGGACTGACCCTTTCCGCCTTTGTAGTCCCAGCAATCTTTGTCCTCGCGACCTCCGATGTTGTAATCAGTCTTACCAGGATTGGATGTGTGATAACCGGCTGCTCTTAGCAAGTCGGGGTAATACGGAATCTTATCGTGCGGAATCGCGTTGCGACTACGCATGGGTTGCGTGCCGTTGGAGATCCCGTACATCCCCGTAATCCAACAGGAACGCGTCGGAGCGCACACTGCCGCGTTGTCGAAACAATGAGTGTATCGAAAGCCTTCCTGCGCGAGCTGGTCGATCGCGGGAGTGTGTGCATTCGTGCCTCCGTAACAGCTGACCCAAGAAATCCCGTTATCCTCACTGGTGATCCAAAGAATATTCGGACGATCGTGTTCGGCGGCCCCTCCCGCAGCTTGACAGAACGGAACAAGGAGAAAGACGATTGCGCAAAGCCGTACCACGCGTGACCGTAGACTGGAGCAAACGGTGCTGTTTCTGTGACGGTGGAGATCCAAAATTCAATCCTAGTGGCGGGTGAAGCGTTGAGGAGGCAAGCGACATTTTCATTGAAACACGCAAAGCAGTCAAGGATCGCCATGCAAAAGGAATCCACCAATGGTGCCATCCATGTCGCGGACGTCATTGGAACGGTTAAAGCGGTTACCAGCAACGGTGCCATCCGGGTCGTCGATTGTGCCGGCGTTTCAGCCCCATGAGATCAAGTTGTCGCCGGGTAATGCGGAGGCGGCGTGTCGCGAGGGTGTTCGGCTTACGCTCACTCAGGGCGAAAAACCGCTCTGGGTGTTTGTTGATCGTGGCAAGGGGCCGGCAATCGAAACCTCGCTGCTGCCGCATTTGTTGTTCTGCCACAAGTGTGATCCGTATACCGAGTATTTCCGCCGCATGGTGCCGCGGAATTGCCTGGGAAATGATCGGCATGGTCCGCACGATGCGCGTCTTGAAGGATCATCCGCGCACGAAGGAACTGGTTCCCAGCTTTGTGAAGCTCGCCTCATGGGCGATGAAATACCAACGCCAAGATGGACTGTGGGCCGTGTACGTCAAGCGGCCCGAACTGATGCAGGACACGGCGGGCTCCGCAGGGATTGCGGCAGCGTTGGCAATCGGATTTCATCAGGGGTGGCTCAGCGATGCCGCACGGAAATCAGCTGAGCAAACGCTGGCGGGTCTGATGCCGCACCTGACGCCCGACGGGTTCTTGAGCGGCGTGGCCCAGTCGAACAAAGGAGGTTCTGCCCTGCAAAGTGGCAACTATCGAGTCATCTATCAAATGGCGATGGAACTGATGGGGCAATTGGTTGCGGCGTTGAAAGTGTAAGTCGGCGAGTGGTTGACGAAGGGATTCGTGACCTCGTCCACTACCACCAACCCGAAAATTTCAATGGGATGAAGCACTCGCTTGGAAGCGAATGCCGTTCATTCCGCGCTGACGACTGGGGCCAGATAGATGTTCTTGAATTTGACCGCCGTATGATCTCCTTGAAGATAGATCGGTCCGGATGAGGATGGATCGGTCTTGATGGCACCAGCGGTGGGTCCGTCGATGGGTTGATTGTCGATGACTTTGGTTCCGTTCAAGACAACGGTGACGTGCCGGTCCACCAGTGTGATATCGTAGGTTTGCCACTGACCTCCCGGATTTCCTGCCTGGGCCGACGGAGCGATTCTTCCGAAGATCGCGCCGACTCCCTGCAGTCCCTGCATCCTGCTATCGCGGTCGACCACTTGCGCCTCATACATACCTCGCAAGTAAATGCCGCTGTTGCGGTCTGCTTCAACGAGAAACTCGATGTGTAGCCAGAAGTCTTCAAACTCGGCTTCTGTCCTCAGGTTGGCGTGGGATCCCGTCGGGCTGAAATCCGTCTTGGTCGTGGTGTTGACCAACATTCCATCCTGAGCGCTCCAGCCATTGATCTTGTCGGATTCATAGGGACGCCAACCGGTGAGATCTTTTCCGTTGAAAAGTGAAATCGGATGTCCGAATCGAACCTTCGATAGATCTGGCGCCGATTTTGTCATTGGTGGAACTCGTTTTCCCGTAAAACGAATCTCCTGGCCCTCTCTGCCATCGTTGGGCGTACGAACGAGCACGCCATCAAGCTTACCCTTGGTCAGTCCAACCTCCACGTTCCGTTGGGTGTAAACCTTACTTCCATTGGACTTTCGTTCCGGTTTCAACGAAAACTTGATTCGCCCATTCGTCACCTCCGCGACTTCGTAAGGGCCGTCCGGCCCGATGTAAATTCGCATCTGAACAACCGGGCGTCCTTCCTCTTCGGCGACACGCATCCAGGCGGGTTCACCGGATTCCAGATCCAGTGACCAGAAACCCAACAAGTCTTTGGGGACCGACTCTGCTTTCAAGGCAGATGTCGAGGCCATCAGTGACAAGCACGAGATGGCGAAGGTGGTGACAAGCACGGTTCTGTTGATGTGGGTCATGATGAGCGAGGGTTTGTTGGAGTTCGTTAACGGTAAAAGTACGGTGGTTGTTGCGACCTGGGGCGATCCTGCTGACCGTCGATGCTGCTGACCGTCGATCCTGCTGACCTTCGATGCCGCGGATCCTTGACGACGGGATCGAGAGCGTTCCTCCCTCGAAAATGCTCGATCATCATCTGCATCAGGCGTTTCACGATCAACGGAGCGTCATCCGACAAGCTTGTCGTTTTTGCAAGGTCATTTCGGTGAACATCATGACGACGGTACAAGACGACGACTTCGCGACCCATCCAAAGGGAATCGTGGTCTCCGTCCCATTTTGCATGATTTTTATCAATGGATTCTGCAATCCATGCGGTTCTGAGCCTTTTTCGAAGAAAATCATCCAACTTCTCGCGTTACCTGCGATTACCTTTCCATCAGTAAAACGCTTTGACGCTGGCAGTTGGTAACTTTTTCGTATAGCCTCGTCACTGCGCAGGTCGCCCTCAGCATACTCCATCGTTATGGTCCATCCCCGGCTACCACGCGAGTTTCTCTGCGATGATAGGCGGGCAATCGTCGAAGCCGTTCGATCATTGTGCCACGGAGCGTGATGCGCCCGGTTTGAGTAAGATGACAAAAAAACACAGGAATTCACCCATGAACCGACGAGGCCCTTCCCGCAAAGGAATCTCTGAGATGTCCGTCAACCCACGCCTCCGCTTCGTCTCGGCCCTATTCGTTTGCATTGCCCTGCTGGCTGTTTCGCATGCCCCCGCCGGCCAGCCGCCGACGCTCAGCGCCGAAGGCCAAAACGAGCAGGCTCTTCACGCGTATCTTTTTGACAAATTTCTCGAGGGGCGCAAGGCCGTCTATCAAGGCAATGGCCGTGATCGTGGCCTCAAAGAGCTCACGATTCTCGAAGAGCAAAAAGAGATTCGTGACGGTGACGAACTCATGCTTCCCGAAGGGACGGAGCGCATCGCAGCCCTGTTCCGCCACTTTGGTTTCCATGGCGAGAACCTGGACCGAATCAAAGAAGTCCATATCTTCCCCTTTTCGCCGGACAAGGCGCCTCCGCGAAGCATCCAGGTGAAAGAGTTTTATCGCGTCCAGATGCCGTCGATACCGCTTGCCGACGAGCCGTTTGAGTCGATGAAGATCCGATTCTTGATGAAGGAAGCCGATGCGGTTTGTCGCATCAACGATCTCGTGTTTTACGCTCAAAAGGCGATTCCACCTGAATTCGACAGCATCCCTTATCGCGACCTGGGGTCGGAGTTTCCTCGGCAACGAGTTGAGGTTCGCATCGATGTTGATCATGAGCTCTCGATCGGGGGAACGACCGATTTGCAGCGGGACCGTTGGTTTCGGATGCATGAAACCCCAGGCACCCATCACGAGTCGCTTGAGAAGTGGGCCGCGGAACGAGGCTTTCTACCAGGACGGGGAGCGTTTAAATTCAATCCGGCGCTCACCCGCGGATGGGGAAAGGGGGAAACGCTGAAGGAACGAGAAGATCAACCAGGGGCGGCGGACCTGACCTTCTTTGATCGTTACGACGCAGGGGAACGACTGCGCCGGGCGATCCCGCTGTATCGCGAGAAGCCCTTTGCCTGCTGCTTTAATGATTGGCCCGAGTTCATGTCGGTCCCGTTGGTTGGCCGCGGGACACCGCGAACGGAGCACTTCAACGATGCAGCAGAACTCGCTGGGGCCTATGTCGCCGACCAGATCAAAGACGCCGGTTACACGGCCGCTTGGTGGGAAGTGAAGAACGAAAGCAGCGTCCAATCCGAATGGGCGCATCATTGGCAGGAAAAGGATGGTATCGACGGTTGGGGCTTGCTCGCCGATTTCCATAATCGCGTTGCTGAATCCGTTCACACGCGTGCGTCTGACATCAAAGTGGGTGGTCCTTCCTCGGCTTACATGCAAGTCCAAGTTCAAGACTTTGGGCTGTTCCGAAATCAAGCCCGCTTTATCGAAGAGACGCGTGGGCACCTCGATTTCTTTTCACACCACTTCTATGAGAACGCCTTGATGCTGGGGGCTCATGAGCGGCGTGGGATGGGGTATTCCAATTACTTGCTGGGAAGGTATGAAGCGATCCTCGACATGCTGAGGGCTCACATGCATAAAGTCGATAACGTTTTGCCGATTCTAATTACCGAATGTGGTTCGCTACAAAACGGGCGGAAGCCATCGGACAATTGGTTGCGATTGTACGCCTGGAACGCGTACCTGACCAAGTCAATGCAACGGCCCGACCAAATCGACCTTTTCGTGCCATTTATCTTCCTTCAAATGTCTTGGAATCCGTATAGTGGCGACGCCGCATTCACACCCAAGGCGGACCGCAAAAGTCACAGCACGTTGGGAGACTTCGAGCCGACCACCATTGCCCACTATTTCGATCTCTGGCGAGATTTTGACGGCCATCGACTGCCTGTGGCGTATGAACGCGACTGGTTGGATGTCGTCGCCGTCCATGATGGGGAGCGGGTTTCATTGGCGGTGACGAACATGGGCGGTCGACAAATTGCGATCGACCTTTCGGGCTTCGCGGACCAGGCTGGCGCAACGGACGCGAGCCAAACGCGTCTAAACTATCACCAGGGGCAGGTGGTCTTCGAGCCAGAGCACCCAGTGGACGTGGCCGCCATTCCAGTGGATGTCAATGAAACGACCGTTATTCGGCTTCGGCTGCGTCAGCGGATCGATCCGTCGGCAATACTTCAACAGGATCGTTGGTATGCGGTCGAGACGGCTGTCGCAAGTGATGGCGAACCCTTGGAGTTTCAAGTCGATGTCGAGCGTGCCGATACCGTCGAATCTGCTCGGCTCATCATCGGTGTTCATCGCGCAGGGGGCGTGACCCAACCGTTGGTGGTCGACTTGAACGACGTGCCGATCGTGGTCGACATGGGGGACGCCAGTGAATTCTCGGAGTTCTTTGCACCCTTGGATGCATCCGTTTCAACGTCGATGCTCCGGCATCGCAATCGGATCTCGATCAAGGCACAACCCGGGACGACGATTACGTCTGTACAACTTGTCACGCAGCGTCCTCAAGTGTCCCTGCACAAAACAGCACCGTGAGCGTTCATGCAAAACGTAGTGGACCGTCAAGGTTAAAACGGCGAGTTGGGACGTAGTGGACTTCGCCAGAAGGTGAACCACGTTTTGGCGAACGTGGCTACGTTTGAAGCGTACATCATTGTTCAAAATGCTCTACTAACACGGAAACAACTCGCGTAGTGCTTTTACCAGTCCACTTGGTAATCGAGGACTCGTCCATGAGGAATTGAATCGAGCGGGGCACGCCCGGTTGAAGATGTCACCTTTTCAAATCGAGTGGATCAGACTCACTTACTTGTCTGCATTAAATCCGAATGCGGGTTTGCCGGTGAGGTCCGTGCTGGTGATGGTCGGACACCAATACCGTTCGATGTGCATGGTAACCAACCGGTTGGCAACAAAGTGATCCACATAGGGACTGCTGCGGTGATTGTACATCGTATCGCTTAGGTCGCGCATGAAGACGACGTTTTGTCCCTGATAGACGAGTTGGCGAATTGAAAAAGGACGCCCAAGCACACACATGTTCATATGCACGCCCATCACAATCACATTGCGAATCCCACGTTGCTTCATCAAAAAGTAAGCTTGGGCATCATCGCAAATCGCATCACCTTCATGAATCTCGATGCTGTCGATTTGACGGGTCCATGCTTGACGCGTCTGACAAGCAGGATCGCAATCACATCCGCCATCGGAATCATCAATGGGCAACGAGGGCTCACGTGATGGATCGATGTGGCACCACGGTTTGAGTGGGATAGTGGTTTCGACCGGTGGGGCTTCTTGGGCAAGTTTTCGCATCGGTGTCCCTTCGTAAAAGTCGACAACCGAGCTGGGGCAATGAACGATGAGTACGCCTTGTGCTCGCGCCCGCAATAGGACTTGGTTCATGTGGGGTGCCATTTCGGCAACACGTTCCGATGCACCCGCACACCAATGTTTGTCCCACATGTCGCAGACAACGATTGCCGTCTCCTTTGCCTCCCAGTTCAACGTTTCCGTTTTGGATGCGAAACTCGGTCGCTCGGCGTTTCCCGTGTTGACCTGACTGCGTGCGTGCAGGCTTAGGGTGTCCGCACAACAAGTTGCTGTGACCATGCAACTCACCATGATCACGATTGCGAGGAGCCTTCGACGTAAGGTCGTGAAAACCATCACGCGGATGGACGCGGGATACCGCAGGGGATCATCAAGAAACATCATTTACATCCTTTGCAAAGAAAGGGACCCGCAACGTTGGAACGAGTCAGTGTAGCAGGCTCCATCTGCCGCAGGGACAAATGGGGCGATCTCGAAGGGTCCGGCGTAGCCGCATCCGCTCTACGAGACTTCGAACATCGCAGAGCACCACTTCAAGTAAGAACCTATCCGAAAAGGGGTCTGACCCTTTGTCGACCGACGTTTCGATTGCTCAATAACTCGTTGTTTTCCAATGGAATCGCTACCGATACGCCCAGACCAAGAGAGGGTCAGACCCCTTTTCGGATAGGTTCTAAGCTTTTCAATCGCCATACCGATCAAGCAGCGCCTCCGGCACTCGCTGCAGTCTTCCCTCGCGATCGATCACAGCCAACGTGACCGTTGCATCGACCAGCGTTTCCGCGCCTCGAGTGATACGGTACTCGTGAATGATTTTTGCCGCCGTGACTTTTGCAATTCGGGTTTGAACCGTGATCACATCGTCATACATGGCCGGTTTACGGTAGCGGCAATCGACGCGAACGACGACGACCAATTGGCCCGCCGATTCCATGTCGCGGTAGCAACCGCCACAAGCTCGCAGTAACTCCGTCCGCCCGATCTCGAAGAAGCGAAGATAGTTCGAATGATGGACGAACCCCATCGGATCAACTTCATCGTAGCGAACACGAAGTTCAATGGAATGTTCGCGCACGGTCGGATCTCGTTTTGCAGGGGGGGCAGGTTCTTCGGCTAAAGCATTTCAAAAATTGACATAGGATGTAGGGCCGGTTCCTACCGGCCGAATCGAGGCAGTCCGGTGGGAACCGGACCTACGTGTTCTATGGAAAGGCTCTAAAGCCTGAACTCCAGCGCACGTTGGAGTTATAGCCTTCAGGCGATCTTGTCTTGCTGTCTTCTGACATCTGACTCTTGCGGCTAAAGCCTGAACTCCTGCGCACGTTGGAGTTAGAGCCTTCAGGCGATCTTGTCTTGCTGTTGTCTGTGATCTGTCTTCTGTGATCTGTCTCTTGCGGCTAAAGCCTGAACTCCAGCGCATCACTCCTTCTTCTTCCGATCAGCCTCTTCTCGATCTGCTGCGGCTTGTCGGTGCTGATCTGCAATCTCTTTCTCATCGATTGCGTCGTAACACGTGGCAAGTGCTTTGTGTGCTCCGAGCGCCAGAACGTCGACCGCAAGTGCACGCTCTAAATCGGGAATCGCTTTGGTGTATCGCTCCAGCTTCGCCAAGATCTGGCCGCGTGTTTCGTAAAAATGGGGTGACGGGTCTTTCGTTTGTTCGATCGCCGATTCAGAGATCTTCAGCGCTTGCTCCAAGTCGCTTCCTTCGCGTGTGGCGATGGCAACCGCTAGATTGTTCAAGATCGCGCCACTGTTGGGCAGCATCTCAGCGGCCAATTTTAAATGCCGCTCGCCCGATTCGTTATCGCCTTTGACCAGTGCCGAAGTGCCCTCGATAAAATGGCCGATGCCTGGCGACGCGCCGCTTATCAACGCATTTCGAACCTTCCGAATCTGTTCATCATCCTCATTTGCCACTGCCAACACACGGTCGACAACAAGCGATAACACTCGAGGGTTGTTCGGCGCATGCTGAAGGGCCAGTTGCAACTGTTGCAACGAACGAAGCTCGTCTTGCTTTTCATCCTTGGTTGGATTCGCCTCACGATACAGCAAATAGGCGACAATGGCATCGCCCATCGCCCCCTTTAGCGTTCTTAGATCCTCGGGCGTTTTCGCTCGGCTCATCGCAAGATTGACGGTTTGGACCGCGTCCCGATGCCGGTTCAGAAAGATCTGGCACTGTGCCACCGCCAACGAAATGGATGCGTTGGTGGGCTCTTCGGCCGACAAATTGCTGACCAACTCAAGCGTTTTTTCCGCCAAACGCTCGGCCTGCCCCTCTTGCCCTAATTGCCGTGAGATCGCCGCGGCCCGCAAACCTTGCATCGGTTGTACCGACGCCAACTCAGCCAACAACGGGATCGCCGCCTCCATCCGTTCGTTGGCGAGCAAGAAGTTCGCGTACAGGTTGGTGATCTGCATGTCCTTCGGCGATTCCTCGTGAACCAATTTTAAAATGCGACCAAGCTCGGCCTGTTGCTGCGTGTCGAGATCCGACCATTTGCCACCAAGGTAGACATTCTGCAGCAGCCATCGTGCCGCTTTGGTATTGCGCCGCGTGACCACCAAGCGACGCATGATTTGCGATGCTTCCTCTCGTTCGTCCTGTGCGTCTCGTGCCAATCCCAATCGAAACATCAACTCAGTGTCTTCGGGACGCTCTTTCAGTTGCCGCCGAAGGACCAACTCGGCCGTGGCAAAATCATCGACTTCCCATGCCGTCTTGAACTGGCGCCCCATCAACGAACTTCGCCAGCTGGTTGCGTCCGAATAGGCGACCATGCCGGTGACAAACAACACGACCAGCAATAGCAGTGCGGGGATCGCTTGCGGGGCATACTGCCACGGAATCGAAACGCTCCAAGCCTGTATAAACTGTGTCATCCAGCGTGCCCAGCGAAGCGGGCTCAGGTAGTGTAGCACGTTCATTATTCTTTCTCCCCGTCTGCCTGCTGAGCTGGATTGACTTCGAGCGAATCGATATCAATCGGCGCGATTTCTGAATCGACCTCGTTCAATTCGACATTGCTTCCCTTCAAC
Organism: Novipirellula artificiosorum; assembly: GCF_007860135.1. Taxonomy (NCBI): domain Bacteria; kingdom Pseudomonadati; phylum Planctomycetota; class Planctomycetia; order Pirellulales; family Pirellulaceae; genus Novipirellula; species Novipirellula artificiosorum. The sequence goes on along the minus strand of NZ_SJPV01000013.1, from coordinate 4,624 downwards.
GAGGTGACCTCCGAATTCTTCATCACCGCCGGAATCAAACTTGGATCCTGCTCGCGAATCGCCTTGGCGACGTTGTGCCGCGCCATTTGGAAACCTCGCTGCAATCCCTCCAGCTCCTTGCGGGATAGCTTTCCGCGGGCAGCATACCAAAGCTGGACCATCACCAAGTCCTGTTGATCAACAACACCATACAAGTCCAAGCGACTGAGGAACCGTGATCCGTAGGCCCCCAAATTCGAAGGAGCGGCACAAATCGAACCATCCTCAAAAACCGCTCCAAAAATCAAGTAACCGTAGCTACCATCACTCCGTTTGAACTTTGCCGTCACATACGACTCCTCATCCGTGGCATTCTCATCCACACTCTCATTCAGATCCAACAATTCTGTTTCCTCAGAAGTGGAGTCGTCATCCTTCTTGGTTTTTGCCCTTGAATTGCCGGCTCCAACCGTGGCGAGCAGCGCCGCGGCTTCCGCCTCCTCTTCCTCAAGCGTCTTCAGCGGAGCGACCACTTCGCGATCAACCAATTGCCATTCCATACCCTCGTAGCAAATACACAATTCATGCCATCCGCTGTAGGTTTGGCTGACAACAAACTGGCCATCCAATTCGTTGAACTTACAGGTCCAAACATCTGAGTTTTGCCCCAGTCGCGGGTCGGATCCGCCACGGACGGCTCGGTGTTCGTAAAAATCCAAGTCGCCAATTTTGCCACTCAACATCGTCGGTTCTGGTTGGTAAATCACGTGCTCTTTCAGCAAACTGGCCATCGGCGTTTCAATACTCGCACGGGACGCCTGGATCGACGCTCCGACCAAAACAAGCACAACGACCGCGATGCACGAGGCCAATACGGTACGGTTGCTGAGTAGCGATTCGACTTTCTTTCGTCCAATCCAACTTGATTCCGGTGTCGCCTTCATCGGCCGGACATCGTCATCGCGGACGTAGGCACCACGCGAATAGTCCACTCGCGAATCGGTGTCCGCAACAAAGTAATCCCAAACACTCAGAATCGGGTTCGACGACATATCGTCACCCAAAATCGAAGCGGGATGGAGGAAGAAAACGACCAGTCGGTCGAATGACAAAAGCATCAAGCCAGCAATTACCAATGCGGCATAGCCGATCACGTCATGGCTGAAGCCGCTAGCCAAATCGATTCCCCAAAAGAACTCGGCTACCGCCACCGTCGTCACACGAATCACGTTACCCGCGATTGCCAAAATCACGGCGATCAACAAGTAGAGCGGCGTCAGCCACAAGCGACGACGATAGTAGGCAACAATCACCGTAGCCAAGAAAGCCAGTGTAAAGACCGATTGGATGCCGCTGCAAGCCTCCGCAACAAACAACTCGCGATCGGCCAATTGAATCACGTTTCCCTGGACGGCATGCGTCACGCCAACGACGTCCAACAAAACACTGGCCATCCGTGTGGTCATGCCCTGTAAACGGGTCACCAACAATTGATCAAGTCCGACCGGCAACCGGACCAACATCAAAAGCGGGATCGAAAGGCCCAGCAACGTGGCATCGTTTTCACCCGATTGGGACCAGAAAAAGGCGGCCCCGATCATCACAAATCCAACCGCGCCGAGCCAAGTGGAACTCGTCAGCAGGCTGAACAGAATCAAGAAAACCGCCACGGCAACCGTGATCCAAACGGCCGTGTTGCGAGGTCCGCAAATCGGTGATTCCCGGTCCATCCGTGTATACGCCAAAACACCAACCGCCAACATCGCAAACGGAAAAAACTGGTAGTGCTCCAGTCGCCACATGCCAATGAAGTAGGGGATCAGCATGGGGATCGAAATCAAGGCAAGCCCACCCCAGAACCAGACCCAAACGGACCAAAGTCCCGCATCTGTGTCCGATTGGGAAACGTCAGCCGAAGTGGATTCAGAAATCGTGCTACTCATCGCAGTCGAAGGAAGGGTTGGAGTGTTGAAGTAGGTGGAGGTCACGCTTCAGCGTACCACACCAATCTAAGTTTACAGCATAAGTTGCAGTCCAGGCTTTAGCCGACACTTCTTGGGCGATTTACTGTAATTTTCCGAGTCAATCTCGGACTGAGCGGCGAGACGCTAGCCGCCGGTATTTCATTGTCCTAACCGGCGGCTAGCGCCTTGCCGCTCATAACGTGGCACTGTCCAGCTTAGCATCGCGTGAACAACGAGTGACGACTTTGGTAGTGGACGAGGCCACGAGTCCCGTGTTGCAGGACTCGTGGCCTCGTCCACTTCTATGAAATGTTTGCTGCTGTCAAGTGACTGTTGTGTTGGGGTGGTTGTTGATTGAGTTTGCGTTTAAACGATCCGGTTCCCCATTCTTCTATCCGAGCTCTGATGGCCCAAGTGCAGCACCAACGCGGATCCTCAATTGAGGATAATTCGCGGCGTCCAGCAAAAAGTCCAGTGGAGTTGCACACAAAACCAACCCGTCAATGCATGCAAAACGCAGGAGTTATGTGGTACAACGAGCCCGAGCGGGAGGGGTTGTTTGAAGTACTCAGGCCGCGAGGAACGCAAGAAGAAGTGGCGCGAGTTTCCCGCTTGCGTTACCGATATCGCTAGCTGGGAGAATGTGCTAGCGCATCATCCCGTCTTGCTTTTGGGGTAGTGAAAGTCGCCAAGAGTTTCGGCCGTCCCCGGAATCACCGAAAGTCTTGACGACTTCCGCTACGGCCCAACCCCAATTCCTGGTGTGGATGAAGCGTTAGTCGACATTCACGAGTTCGACGATGAAGTGAAGGTGCGAGTGAGCAGGAATGGAACCTGGGGATCCGCGTTCGCCGTAGCCGAGCTTTGAAGGCACCCACAATTCAATCATTCCCCCCTCACCAACGAGTTGCATTCCTTCCGTCCAACCCGCGATGACATTTCGCAAAGGAAAGGTTGTCGGTTCACCTCGCTCATAGGAGCTGTCGAACACTTTTCCACTATTCAGCCAGCCGCGATAGTTGACGGTCACCGTGCTGGCGGCCGTCGGTTTCTTGCCATCGGAATTTCTTAGAATCCGATACTTCAGTCCTGAATCGGTTGCCGAGAACTCTGTCGCGGCATCCGCATCCATTGCACCCGTTCCAGCTTGAAGTTCAGGCCTGTCGACAAACGTGATTGATTTCCATCCCGCTGTTGTGGCATCCGATTTTGCCAACTCCGAGGTAACCAGCTCTGGGGATGGTAGCTCCGAAGAAGTGTTCGGACTGGGTTTTGCAGTCGAGCGACACCCCGGAACCAGCAATACGAGGCTCAATAGACACCACGGCAACCCATTCATCATTGCTGTTCCAACGCTCCAGTCTCGCATCCATCCAATATCCCATCGGAAGCGAAGTTTGCCTCCATTCTTCGGTGGGGAGCTTAGCGAATACAGGCCTGTCTCGAAAGTCCATAATTCGTCACCCTTGCTTTCACACCGAAGTTCACTCGACGCACTACCGCTCTCGCGTCTACTATTTGGGGTAATCATTCTCGCTCAAGATCGCGGTGACCGTCTTCGTGGTCGAAGCGACACAACGGCGACATTCGAGGCCGATCGACCGGCCTGCGGCGTCCAGGCCTAAAGCCTCGTATTCCAACGACTCAAAAGCCGGACAACGCCTGAAAGGGAGGGGGCTGGATGATTGAAAGTCCGTTGCTTACGGATCGAAGCTTTGGGGTTTCCCGCACCGTCTCACGTTATGAGATTTGATGCCGACGATGGAGAGCGAAAATTTACCGGTAAACAAGATTGCATGGGCAATCACGATCGATTAGGTTAAACAGGGAAAACGATTAGTTTGGAGACGATTTCACTCCGGGTGCGTTGACCATCAAGGGTGTCAACATGACTGGTTCCCCGCTGTTGTTCTTGAACGTCATGGCTGAAGCCATGATTTTTAACGATGCCGATCGATCATCCCAATGGTTCTTCCAAGGCTCGTTTGATGACATTAACTACGATACCTTCGACGTCTTGACCTCCCCGGCGTTAGCGGATACTTCGCCAACTTGGAAATCAGAGACCGTGGGCGGCTTGATCCCGCTTGGAACCGGGCTTCCCGATAATGGTGTCTTCTATATTCGGGTTCTTGGAGATGATGCGGGAGGTACTGGTTCCCGGGATGAGTTCGCGCTGAACAATCTTTCGATCACCGCAGTCCCCGAGCCTTCGTCCTTCTTTGTCTTCTGTGGCCTTCTCGGCATCGGTGCGGTCACACGCACACGTCGCCCTCGCGTAGCGGTCGATGTGTCAGCCAGCCGCAAGTGAAACTCTCTTCTCGGTTAACGGCGACGTCTTGACGGCTCACATCGCCCCGCACCGTTTCGCTCTTTCTGCCTCAGCCGAGCGCGCTCGTGGTCCAAATATTGGGTTCCACTTCAATGCGCCAAGGGAGAATCCGAGATCCACTACATCAGGTTAAATTGTCACTGTCTCGTTAGCATCGCGTGAACAACAAGTGACGACTTTGGTAGTGGACGAGGCCACGAGTCCCATGTTGCAGGACTCGTGGCCTCGTCCACTTCTATGAAATGTTTGCTGCTGTCAAGTGACTGTTGTGTTGGGGTGGTTGTTGATTGAGTTTGCGTTTAAACGATCCGGTTCCCCATTCTTCTATCCGAGCTCTGATGGCCCAAGT
>NZ_SJPV01000012.1:238034-287128 GCF_007860135.1 Novipirellula artificiosorum | reverse complement strand
GCGGCTTCATCGATCGACCAAAGAACGATCCTGGGACGCAAACGCTTTGGGTTGGAATCCAGAGATCCTACGACCTGTCCAACGCATGGAACGCTTTTGGGCCAGGTGCAAAAAATTTTTCAAGCGTATAACTTATGTGGTACAACGAGCCCGCTCGGGAGGGGTCGAGCGAAGCGAGGGGGAGGGTTCACGGTTTGGGCTTTCGCTGTTCTTGATCCGTATGAATCCGTTGGCAATCTAACACGCTCGAGATTCCGCCCTGACGTTTCTTGAATTCGTATTTCAATCCAGAATGTTTGGCGATGACGATTGCCGCCGATTCAACCTCGCCGATTCAACCTCGCCGATTCAACCTCGCCGAGCACTTCTTCGTTCGTAAAACGGATGATGTCGCATCCTCTTTTGATCACATACCTTTCTCGTTGTTGGTCGTCGTGGTACACACCGTCGATTTCAACGGCGAACTTTTTGACATGGCAGGCGAAGTCGAGGATGTAGGGAGGCTCGGGATGTTGGCGACGCACTTTCAAACCGCGTACTTGTTTCGCATGCGGCACACTCCAGAACGAAACCTTAGATTCCGTTTGCCGCTTGCGAAGTTCGCGGGCGTCTTCGATGGGTTTCGTTTGGTCATGTTTGGTTCGTGTGTGGGTAGACACGCATTGTGTTCAGCCCTCCCCCTCGCTGGGCTCAATTCCCATTGCTGGCAACCCGCGATCGCTCAGTAATACAATCGACGTCCTCTGGGAGGGGTTGGCTGGGGTGACCCTACCCGCGAGGCCGTGAATAGAGTTCCGCAGGCGGTTGTTTGTGCAACCGGCATCAGAGCTGGGACTTGCGGTCTTCCGGTGGCAGCGTTTGGAGCCAAATGCCAAATTCACACGGGTTGTCCGTTTGGACTTGCTTGACGGTCCATTCGCTCTTCTTGGTCTTGATGGCCTCGCGAAGTCGAAACTTCCACTATGCGTGCGCGGCGATGGCCTTCACGATGATATCGGGATCATGCATGCGCTGACTTCTTCTGGTGTAACTCCAGTACCAACGGAAAACGAGGCCGCGTGGTAGAATTCTGAATTGGATGCGGTCTTATAAACTCATTGGCAATCAACGGTGTCCGGTCAAATATCTCAGCCGAACATTAGACACCGGCAAAAACGGACTTTCAAGCAATAGGCATCCACCGATCTCGGACGAACCGGTTGGATTTCCGCTGCGCAGCGTCATCGTGTTGCAAGGCTTTTTCGACATCGCCGATCCAGTTGCCCTCGATCTCAACCCCAAAATCGTGCCGCCGTTGATGACGCGGCTTCGGTTTTCATCTGCCAAAGTATTGGTTCGAGCTTTTTGACCCCACGCCGCAACCACTGGATTATAGAATCGGTTAAGGGTAGGGTGAACTCCGCCCACCGAACAAGATCGGCAACGAATGGGTGGAAGATGCCCACCCTGCTTTTACGACAATGAGACCTGCAATGAAATTGACTTGGACCGCCGTGACCGCGTTGCTGTTCGTTGGGGGGGTTCCCGCCGCGGCTAAGGACCAGCCCAACGTCGTGCTCTTTGTCGTTGATGACATGGGCTGGATGGATAGCTCCGCTTATGGGTCGCAGTACTACGAGACCCCGAACATGGAACGATTGGCGACGCAGTCGATGCGATTCACGGATGCCTACGCCGTGCCGCTGTGCTCGCCAACGCGGTGCTCAATTCTCTCGGGGCAGCACTCAGCGCGTCATGGCATTACGTCCGCCAGTGGCCATCAACCGCCCGCGGCACCAAACGCTTCGCCCTATCCCGAGAAGGCTTCACCAGCCGCGCAGTTCATCTTCGCAAACAGCAAGAACTTCATTGATCCGGCGATCGTGACCTTGGCGGAGGTGTTGCGAGACGCAGACTATCGAACGGGGCACTTTGGTAAATGGCACCTCGGTCTGATGCCGGCGAATCGACCGGATCAGAACGGTTTCGAAACGACTTGGGGATGCGCGCCCGATCCAGGGCCGCCGAGCTATTTTTCACCCTATGGGGTCGTAACCGAAGGACGCCCGACCGGTCAGCATCACGTGGGCAACATCACCGATGGACCCGATGGGGAATACATCACGGATCGCCTGACCGATGAGGCGTTGAAGTTCATCGAAGTACATCGGGACGAGCCGTTCTTCCTGAACCTCTGGCAGTATGGCGTGCACGGACCTTGGGGGCACAAGGAAGAATACACGGCCGCATTCGCAAAAAAGACCGATCCGCGGGGTGAGCAGCGGAATCCGATCATGGCGTCGATGCTCAAGAGTGTGGATGAAAGCCTTGGCCGCGTGATGGCCAAGCTGGACGAATTGGGACTGACCGAGAACACGCTGTTCGTATTCTATTCGGACAATGGCGGCAATGTGCACAGCAATCGTGAGGACGACCGCAAGATCGCCAACCTAGGTGTGAATCACCCGAAGATGGCCGCGATTCGGGAGTGGCGAAAGTGGGCCGGAGGTGAAGGCCCCACTAACAATGCACCCTTGCGCGAAGGCAAGGCGCGCATCTACGAGGGTGGTCAACGTGTGCCGTTGATGGTGCGTTGGCCGGGCAAGATCAAACCGGGCACGACCGATAACACCGTTGTCGGAGCCATTGACCTCTATCCCACCGTGCTCGATGCGCTGAACGTCGAGTTGCCAGCCAATCACATTGTTGACGGACTGTCGTTTCTACCGGTTCTCGAGCGGACCGGCCGTCTCAATCGTGAGGCCTACTTCACTTGGTTTCCTCACATCATCCCAGCGGTGTCGGTGCGGAAAGGTGAATGGAAACTGATCCGACGCTTCGAACCGCATCGAGATTACCCCGAGGTGCGCGAGCTTTACAACCTGACGAAGGATATCAGCGAGACGAACAACCTGGCCGAGACCATGCCGGACAGGGTGAAGGCACTTGACGCGTTGATCGACGAGTTCATCGCAGACACAGGTGCCTTGGTGCCTAAACCCAATCCGGCGTATAGGCCGCAGGTGGCCATGGCGGCTCGGTCCCATGATGCCGGTCTCGTGCCGAAAATGTGTTCGGTCGAGGTCAAGAACGGAGCCTTGGTCGTGACGATGGAGCCGGGTAAACGGAACCCTTTCCTCGGCACGGCTCAAATCAAAACGGGGATCCCGTTGACTCTGCACCTTCGGGCTCGGAGTCAGACGGGAGGTGCAGGGATGGTGCAGTGGAAGTTGGCGGCTCAGGAGAATTTTCCTGCTCAGGGGCAGACGGTGGAATTCGATCTTCCTGCTGGATCGGAGTGGCAGGAGCTGCGGATCGATTTGCCGATTGAGAAAACGACACAAATCGTTCGTCTGTATCTTCCTCTCGAAAAGGGGCCGGTGGAGATCCAATCCATCGACTACCTTGATGCGAACACGAAGAAGTCGGTCAAACGCTGGGAATTCCAGTAATCGAGGCGAGACGTTGCAAACGCTCAGCAGCGATGGCAAAGCGGGAAGTGCTGGCCTAACCGAACAGTGCCCCGAAGACGCCGAAAGTGTCGATTAGATAATGCATCGCACGTCTATTTGATGTCGTCTTGGGCACGGCGAAAGAATGCCAAAATGCTGCATATTTGTTCGTGTCAGGGCAACAGACGGGCGACGCATCGAGTGGATTCCGGGTGTGTAGAGTCTTACTTCCCGTAGGCGCGATATCCACTAGCAAAGCCACGTTTTGGCGTCACAATGGTGCTCAAGAACTCGGTTTGCGCCCCATCCGTAGCTCAGGCGCCAGCCTGAAATTTGGCCTTGGAGCTGAATAGGCTGCTAGCCCGCAAAAAAAGCTTTCTTCTCATTCAACCAAGCAATAACATGCCGAAAAACCCTAGGGCAGGCTGCCAACCTGCAATCATCATTCTTTTTTTGTGCAGGCTAGCAGCCTGCACGACCTTGATGGTCTCCCCCGCTGCCGCGCGTGACATCGACTCACGCCAAGGCGACTGGACGGTCAGTGGGGAGGAAGTCGTACGCGACAAACACATCCGACTCGACGGCAGTTTGATCCTTCCTGCAAACGCCAAGCTCACGCTGGAGAATTGCACGTTCGAAATCGTCGGTGACTATTCACGCCATCACAGTGTCAAGTGGGAAGGCGGCACGCTGGTAACAAACAAATGCGAGATCGGCGGTTTCGTAAACAAAGGTGGTACGGCGATCCACACAGTCTTTCGTCTTTACCAAGGTCTTTGGGAAGCGACCGACACGACAGTATCGTATTCCTACGGCATCAGTTTCCACTGGGAAAAAGGCAAAGGCGTCCTTCGAGGCACGCGATTGAAAGCCGGTCCGCGACCCGATGCCATCATCTTGTCGGGTGAAGCAGACGTGACGTTGACCGATTCGGACTTCCCGATTGGCTTGGGTGTTTACTGTGACAAAGGCGGCAGCACGAAGTTGAATTTGGTGCCGGGTGATTCGATCACAGCCCAGTACAATCGGGACAATTTGCTTCCCGGCGTCAATTGGCGATTGAACATGACCGACACACGCGTCCAGCGTTGGTTTCTTTTCCTCCGCCGCATTGGTGGCTGGCAACCGCCCGCCGAAGTCACGTTGACCGCGTCGCGAGACACGATCGTATCGCTGTTTCCGCACAACTTGAAAGGCGAAATCACGCTGACGAACGATCTCGCAACGCCGCTTGTGATGGGTAACTTGACATTAAAGCGGAACAACGGCGAACCTGTCGGCATTTCGATGTACGCCATGTACTTTTCTGGCGAAGAAACCGACGCAACGATCAAGGGCCGTACCCATATCTGTGAGTGGATGCAAAGTGCCGGAACGGTTCGCGTTGAAGGCATCGACAAGCCACAAGACATGACCTTCGGCTGCACAACGCTCGAGCTGTCGGGCGATGCGAAGCTGATTGCCAACCGTGTTCACTTCGGACGTCCGATGACTTGGCAACCGGAGAACAACCTCGGCGAAGCGAATGTGAAAGAGAATGCGACTCTACAGGCCAAAAACATCTCGGTAAACAAGGTGCGTTTTCGCGCCGAGGGCGACGCGACGGTTTACATTGATGGACTCAAAAAACTTGGGGATTTGTTCGTTAGTGAGGAAGGCGGCAGAGTCGAGATTGTTGAAGCGTCGTCGAATACGCTGCCAGCCGACTTAACGCACGTGATGCCAGCCCGTGATGACAAAAATGCTTCAGGCCGGAAGCCTAAGATCAGGAAGCCGAAAGTCTGGATCATCAGCGACATGAGTGACAAGCGTTTAGGTGGCGATGAGAAAGAAGGCAGCGTCAATGATCCCGATGACATATCTGCGATGGCGGGTTACCTGTTGATGGCTAACGAATTTGAAACACTGGGAATCGTTGTCGCCAGCACTCACCGCAACGAGCATCGCGAGTCGCCGGACCAAGCCGTCTGGGCCAGCAACTACTTTGGTAACGCTTACGAAGCCGAAGTGTTGGCGCTGAACAAAGAGATCGGTGGATTTCCCAAGGCGATCTCATTCAAGCAGTCTTGCATCAAAGAGTCGGCCGAGCGTTTCAACAGCGAACGCACCTACGCTTCTTTGGATCGCTATGACACCGTCGCAGACTTGCTCGCGACAGCCGAGACGATCGCGGATGATGATGTCTTGAATGTATTGTGCTGGGGTTCGCTAACCGAGCCCGCGATTCTGGTGCATCATTGTTTGGCGACCAGCAAACAAGACATTCTTAAGCGTGTTCGCTTCATCGCCCACTGGACGAACTCGCCACTCCATCAGGGATCGAAAGAACACCCCGAAAACGTCGCCAATTGCCGCGAAGACTCGGCCGCTTGCAGCTATTTAAAACGCGTGGCAGCCGACGACAAAATCCGCTTCTACGAATGCGGCGCTATCGGCCAACACGGTATCGTTAGCGGAGCCCCAAAGGGCCGCGAGTATTACGATCAGTTCCGCACCAGCAGGCTGGGCACGATCTTCGTGGACGGCAAGTTCGCCTACGATGGTGTCGACCATTCCGATTCAGCAACCTATTGGACATTGCTGGGAACCTATGGTGTCAGCTTGGACGACATTCGGCCAGATGGAGTCAACACGGCCGAAATCGAGAAAGAGAACGAGCAGAAATTCCGCAACCATTCCCGCCGCATTCACAACGAGTTGCTACGTCGCTCGGGAGTCGTGCAGGCTGCCAGCCTGCAACCAACCGGTGCATGCGATCGACATCTTCCCCACACTGACTAAGATTGCAGGCATCGACAAATCACAGTACGCGGCCATCGATGGTATCAGCCTCCTGCCTGTCCTAGCCGACGGCATGGCTCTGGATCGGGATCGCATGTTCTGCCATTTTCCCCGATCCCAGACTCTTGCAGGCACAGTCGGCGGCTCGTTTATTCGTGAAGGCGATTACAAGCTCATCCGACTCTGGTACGGCGGAGAGGAAGGCAAGCACGCTTACGAACTGTACGACTTGAGTAACGACATCGGCGAGCAAACTAACTTGGTGCAGTCATTGCCGGATAAGGTCGACGCCATGAGCCAAGCACTCGATCAATGGCATCCGCAATGAGAGAAAAGGAAATTGACTCCATGAAGACTGCAGCATTCCAGGTTGCATTGCGCACGATCCACGGTTCGGTCGGGGCGGATAGTTTCAGTGCCACCTTTCCAAGTTTGCCAACGCTCGGTCGGCCTGATCGCTGGCACGTATGTTTCCGAAAAAATCCAGACGACGTATTTGGAGAGCCGGGGAGAATGGGAGATTGATACCAAGCTCTGTGCCTCGCCAGCGGGATTTTCGCATGGGGCAGCGTTCCCCACCGCAGTGCAAAAATCTGGCCCGGCGGCTAGAATGTGTGTCTGATCTCTAGAAGAATCAGACACCACGCAGTATTTAAGTCGCTATCAGCCGCGTGGACTATTCATTGAAAACCCTATTGGAAGAGCTCATGCCTCATCCGCATCAACACCCCCACGCTGCCTTTGCACCCGAGCCGGGCTACCGATACACCAAGAGTCCGCGCCGTGTGTATTGGGAGCTGACGCGGGCTTGCGGGCTTGCCTGCAAGCACTGCCGGGCAGAGGCAATCAAAGAGCGCCTTCCGGACGAGCTTACCAAGGACGAAGCCTTCACCGTGCTGCGTGCCCTGGCTGAGGCCAAGCCGATGCCGGTGGTGGTGCTGACCGGAGGCGATCCGCTGGAGCGTCCCGATTTCTTCGAAATCATGGACTATGCGAAGTCTTTGAAGCTTCACGTTGACGTGGCGCCGAGCGTGACACCGAAGCTGACCCGCGAGGCCGTGTTTCAGCTGAAGGAGCACGGCGTGGGCGCCATGTCGCTCAGTCTCGACGGCTCCGACGCAACACGCCACGACGATCTACGTGGTATTCCTGGCTGCTTCGATCGGACGCTGGAGGCAGCCGAGCATATCGCCGAGGCGAAGATCCCCATGCAGGTCAACACGCTGGTCACGGCGGATACGCTCAGCGACATGCCCGCGATTCACGAGCGCGTCGGCCAAATGAAACCCAAACGCTGGAGCCTGTTTTTCTTGGTGACCACGGGGCGCGGTGAGTTGCTCCGACAAATCGAGCCCGAACAGGCCGAGGAATTGTTCCAGTGGCTGATCGAGATGGGTCAAAAGTCGAACTTTATGATCGCGACCACGGAAGCGCCCCAGTACCGCCGCGTGCTTGCGAAGCGGCAGGGCGGCGCCGGTCCGCCACGTGTGCCCGGCGCGGGGATGCGAGATGGCAACGGCATCATGTTCATTTCCTACCGAGGCGACATCATGCCCTCTGGCTTTTTGCCGCTCAGTGCAGGATCGGTCCGCGAGAGCGACCCGCTCACCATCTATCGAGACTCGGAACTGTTCACCAGTCTGCGCGACACATCGGCCTTCGGCGGCCGCTGTGGTGCCTGTGACTTGAAGGACTTGTGTGGTGGCTCACGCGGACGCGCCTACGCGGCGACCGGCGATCCACTGGCCGAAGATCCGCTCTGTATGTACCAGCCGCCAGCGTGAGACACACTCGAAGCCAAGACCAAGCGTTCGACCACAACCTGAACGGACTGAACGCGTTTGCTTGTCGTGCTTGTATTTGCAACGTTTCCGCTCCAAATTGGCGCTGCCCAGCTAATTGAGTTTGAAAAAATCCACGAGTTTTTCAACCTCACGCGTCTCCTTTGCATTGTCTTTAGTGATTCGATAAGTCCCACCCCACAAATTGCGATTCTCAAGAACTTTCGCGTATATCTCTACCATTTCTTCATACCCCATTATCTTTCCAGCCTCATCGAGGTTGACCCATTTCACTCCCGTGCAATCTTCGGGAGTTTTGATCTCTCCTGACGTATATCGAACTGTATAGTAATGATAAACGATAGGTTGATCGCTCTTGTTATAGAAGACACTAAAAAGTCCGCGCAAACGTATTTCCGTCGCCTTGACATTTGCCGTCATAGCAAGTTTCCTCACATAATCTTCCATGTTCAAACTGCTATTGTATCCACCTCCGATGGGTTCCCAAACACTCCTATATTCTACAAGAAGAACTTCGTTTTTCTCATTGAGAACATATAGTTTAAAATAGTTGCGATTGGGACTTATTGAATCTTGCGCAACAACTTCACAAGAGAATATCAGTAGAGACAACGTAACAAATCTAAGTATTTTCACAAAACCATTCATAGTTCACTCCCAACAGTGAATCGTCATACAACTACTCGATTGCATAGATCCAATCGGTATCGAAATGAGCATACACCTTGTTTCCGTAAATGGCTGGGACACCTTCCAGCATCACGCCACCCGTGAATATCCGCCAGATTACGGAGCCGTCGTCTGGGTCAAGGCAGACCATAAAGGGATCGGCTGAGGATACATTAATGAGTTTGCCATCGGTGATGACCGGGGCTGTCAGTCCGCCCCCGCCTCTATAACGCCATAGTTCGGCTGATCCTTGCGCCACGTCGTCGAAAGCAATGACCGTAGCATTAATCGGGAACGCGCGACCGCCATCAAAGTAGGTGCCGAATATCTTATTATCATGGGCTGCGACCGTGCCATTCTGACCATATCCTTTGGGAGCCGTCCATTCCCATTCTATCGTTCCGGTTTCACGATTCAGTGCAGCGAGAATGTTGCCTGTCTTTTGTACGTAGACATGATTGCCCCAGAGAACAGGAGCCGCAGAGTCGGGGAGTCCTCCGTTCAGATTGCCATTGTTCGTCTGGGTCCGCCATACCATTTCCCCTGTTTCCTGGTCAAAGGCGAAGTAATAGCCCGACCAGGAACCGGTATAGACCTTGTTGGCATCCGCAACAGGAACGGGATAAATTCCCGGAGGCCAGCCATGCCCCCTCTTGTTCATATTCCGCCAGTTCTCTTTCCCGGTATCTTTTGCTGTGTCGAATGACCAGATCATTTTTCCGCTTGCTGCATCGGCCCCGTACATCATTCCGTGCATATTCCCGAAAAACAACTTCCCTGCGTTATACTGTGCTCCTACCCAGACATTGCCGTATTCCTCCGTCTTCCATATTTGGTTGCCTGTGTCTTTATCGAGGGCGTAATACACCCCCTTCCCACCGTAAACGCCAAAAACCACCATGTTTTCTACCACGGTTACGGCTGCTCCAAGTTTGCCACCGGTCTCAAACCTCCAGATCTCCCTTCCGGTTTCTGCATTCAACGCGTGAACAAATTGATCCTTTCCCCCACAGTAAACAATCCCGTCGGCGACTGTCAGCGATGGTGGTCCTCCCTCCAATTTGATCCGATAGAAATTGCCATCGACCCAGGCACCATCAACGATCCCATGTTTCCAGTTCAGGAAAAAGGTGTCGGGAAAGACGGAATACAGGATCATATCTTTTCCGGCGGCCAATATTCCCTTATCACTTCCCGCCAGGTCCGTGGTGAATCCATGTTCGTTCACTTTCACTTTTCTTATTTCTTTGGCCTGGCTACCACCGTCACGCAAACCATATAGATATCCGTCTAATGTGGCAACATAAACCAAATCCCCTAGTACCAGCGGTTTTGAACGTATCCAATCGCTTACCTTATGCTTCCAAAGAAGACGACCTTTAACAGCATCGAGGCAATACACCATTGACCCGGCTCCACCGACGTAAAGCCGATCTCCGGATTCAGCAGGGGCGGAGTAATACTGGTATGCCGCTTCTGTTTTCTCATCCGTCTCGTACGACCACAGTACATTTCCGTCTCTTCTATCGAGAGCAAATAGTTCACCCTTGCTGTTGCCTGCATATAGCCTTTCGGAATAGACTGTGGGCTCCCCCCTGAGTTCTGTCCCGAGATTCTGTTCCCAGAGGATTTTCCCATCTTCGAACAGAGCAATTCTGTCGCCATAGTTCTTGGCCTTCACCTTCTGTTCTCCGGATGAACTGGCATCGATTTGGGTTCGTTTGGCATCAATCCTTTCTCCAGTCAACTCGTCGAAACAGTAGTTAAGCGTCGAAATGGTTACCCTGCCGTCACGGAGTATGGGCGGCGACGGGGGAACCTGGTTTAGTTTGGGGAAACGCCACGCTAGCTTTCCATTTGAAGGGCCTATATCAGGTGAATACCCAGTTTGGGCCCCATCCACACCATGGTAGAAGGGCCAGTTGGTACGCCTCAGCCCGCTTTCGCTTTGAGCATCCTGGTCAACTACATCTGCAGCACCTGTCACCTCAGCGATAAGAACCGGGTTTGCGAACAGGTGTTCCAGGATCGCAAAACCCCGATCGATTGCCTGGATCATTTGCGGGGTACTTTCCCCACTCGACAGCAGTGTCCAGGAGCTTGTGTCGAAAACGCGCATATCATATCCCTGTCTCCATAATAGACGCCACCAACGGCGAAGGGCTGCATGACGGGAGCGGACATTGGATTCGGTCGTTGCGGAGGACCGCACTTCTTGCCGGATCTGGTCAAGGTCGGAAATGCCGCAACTTTCCTCATCGCGATAGATAGCTTTGATGCATAAATCTCTTGCGGGAATCAGAACACTCGTTTTCGAGGAATAGACATCACGCACATATCCACCACCACCACTCCACGTCATGAACTCCCTGCCTTCGGGGGTATTATTCAGAATCAAGGGTACTTCTTTTCCCTGAGGATAGGTTCCCGTTCCATCTGCTCCGTGTATCGTGAGTTCAGCTCCGTGTACCGTAAGTTCATATTTGACACCCGCACCGTAGGCAGAGATCAGGGCGATGCATGCCTGTGCAAGAATTGATTTCAGAAGATTTTTCATGGCTGGTGTTATCGCGAGATCCATATTTGTGATTGAACGTGTAAGCCTATTGAGAGTCCACAAAGTTCTCGTAAACTTCGGCCAGGGGGTCATTCGATGATTTCATCCATTCAAGGAGCCCCTTCCTTGCAGCAATCAATAAACGTGAATACTCTGGATTCCCGGCAAGATTATGCCAGCTTCCTGGATCGGAAGACCAGTCATACAGCTCTTCAGGTGCCCGAAGTAAATAGAGCTCATACCGCTCTTTCATGGACACACTTTCCGCTGAGGCCATTTTCATGGCATTCATGGATGCATCGGGATAGGGAACGATCACCCCGAGTGGACCTGTCTCCAATCCGTTTTCCTGGTAGCACTTATTGTAGATGTACCCATACTGTCCGCTGTAGTAACATCTTATCTCCTTATCGCGGGAATAGGTGCCACGCGTGTGATGATCAGGGCGGGGTTGCCAACCTTGTGCCTCGAGGGTCCTAATTAGATCGGGATTGTCTCTATATTTTCTACCCAAACCGTAATTGATGTCCTGATTTCTCAAAAAGACAATGGCCTTGCGCCAGGTTTCAGGAGGGTGACTCTCAAGGATAGGGACCAGAGATTTTCCGTCCAGGTTAGCGGGGACAGGCAGACCCGCCAATTCCAGCACGGTAGGGGTAAGGTCTACTAGGGAGACCAGATGGTCACTGTCCACAGCCGGGGTCGGAATACGTTCTGGCCAACGGAATATCAGGGGCGTGTGATTACTTTCCATGTAGGCGTCGAATTTGCCGAAAGGCAATGGCATTCCGTGATCAGAGGTAAAAATTACCAGGGTTGAAGAAGCCTTCTGCTTCTCCTCAAGAACCTTCAGGCATTCCCCCACAGCGTCATCAAGCCGCCGCACGGAAGAGGCATATCTTGCAAGGTCAGTCCGTATGCCAGGAAGATCAGACAGGGAGGGTGGTATGCTTACCTCTTCCGATCCATAAATCCTAGAAGGTTTCACTTCATTTGGGCGTGAACCTTTGGGGTCTCCGTAAAAGGGGCGATGCGGATCACCTGAATTGACGACCATGAAAAAAGGCTTTTCCTGATCCCCGGCGAGTTCAATGACTTTACGCAATGCACCTGCTAGCGATTTTGGATCCCTTCCGTTATTCCTGGATCCTGATCTCTGGGCTTCGAATGCCCAGCTGAACGATTCCTCCGGCTGCATATGCCCCGTCTTGTGTATATTCCCGGTAAAGTAACCGGAAGCTCCCAGAAGGGAGGGCAGGGCAGGGATTCCCTCTTTCATCGGAAAGAAACCGGCCGAACCGTAGTTGTGGGGATATCGTCCGGAAAGCATGGACTGACGCGAAGGTTGACAAACCGCAACGGTCGCGAAAGCCCTCTCAAAAGAAAAACCTTCACTTGCCAGGCGGTCGATGTTCGGGCTTACCCCGGGAGCTACGCCTCCCGCAAAACCCGGACTGCTGTAACTCATATCATCCGCTGTGATCAACAAGATATTGGGTCGAGCTGCTTCTCCCCTAGCACAACTCGATACCAGCATGACAGGAAGAACGAATAACAGCGTTAGCGTGGAAAACTTGCTTAGTTTCATAGTATTTATTTCTATTCAAGCGTTCTTCTTTACAACTCGTTTCAAGCGAGCAGCTTTCGCTTCGGCTATTCGATGGCATAGAAATATCCTCCACCACTAAGCACATAGGCTCTGCCCCGATAGAGCGCAGGTGTGGATTCTTCAAGTCCGTTTGCCATCCTGACTCGGAACAAACAGTCGGTTGATCCATTTTCATTCCCTTTTTCATGATAGGCACTAAAAAACGGGTTGCCGCGTGCTCCGGAGTAGACGTAACCGTTGCTTCCAACAACAGGAGCCGTAATTCCTGACGCCCCGGCCAGAGACCAATTCCTGTTTCCGGTTTTCGCATCCAATGCCACCATTTCGCCTGACCACATCGAAACAAATACCTGCCCATCGTGGTATGCTGGGGTACCATTGCTGCTACCTTCCAAAACAGGTCTCCAGAGCAATTCGGTCGTTTCATCGTCGATGCAAGTCATGCCAGCACCGGGTAAAATGAGTTTGCCGTCGAATCCTATGGTTACACCTGAATCGGAACCACCGCCTGCGTATTTCCAAGCCAGCTTTCCGGTTCGCTTTTCAAACTTATACAGGAATGTATCCCAGCCTCCGAAATACACGTAATCCCCCATCACCATGGGCTCGCTGCATACTGATTTATCCGTACGATAACGCCAGATGATGTTGCCACTATTGCCGTCCAGACAATTGACATAACCATCTATACCCGGAATGAATACCAATCCGTCACCGGCTGCTGCGGATCCCCACACCCAGCCAACATTCTGTTTCCAGATCAGCTTGCCTGTTTTGGCATCCAAACAATAAAAATCATCTTCACCACCCTGCTGACCGACATAAATTTTGTTGTCGTCGTAAACGGGTGCTCCCGATATCGCGGCTCCTATTTCATATTTCCAAATTTCTTCGCCGGTCTCAGCATCGAGGGAATAGATAAACCGTGAAGGGGTTCCAATGAATATCTGCCCATCGACCGCAATCGCTTTGGACTGGTAGTACGTACCGCCGGCTACCCGATCGGTGTATACCCTGTAACCATCTTCTTGATAAAATGATTTGAGTACACTGAATCGCCACAGGACATCACCCTTATCGGTGTCGACACAGTAGCTATAAAGATCGGAATCGTTTAATAGTAGTTTGTTGTCTGACAGTGCAAGATCTGCATAAATCCAATGCTCTCCAATACGTTTTTTCCACACTTCTTTTGGCTGCCTCCCACTGTAATCGACATTATAAATCTCGCCGTTCATGGAGGCAAAATAGACATGGGTGTCCGTTGCCACCGGGCAGGCACGAATCCAGTCGCTGGATGCATGCTCAAATACAACTTTGCCGCTGGAAGCATCTAGACAATACAGATTTTTGTCGGCTGAACCGATAAACACATAATTGCCCGTTACCCGTGGAGTGGAGAAATGGCGAAATGCCTCGGGAACGGGCTTTTCAACCGTATATTTCCAGATGAGCTTCCCAGTTATTTTGTTGAGGCTGTATACGGATCCATCATTTGCGCCGAAGTAGACTTGTTTTGCATCCACGGCCATCTTTCGGTTCACCGCCCCACCTGCTTTGAACCTCCAGGTCACTTCCTGGTCCCTGGCCATGACAGACCGACTACTCGGCTGGTCCGCTTCAGATGCATCAAAGCGATAGACATATCCGTCATTGACTCCGATATAAACCATATTGTCTTGGAGTAGCGGCTCCGCAAAAGTTTGGCCAACGTGGATATCCCTAATCAGCTCTCCTGTTTTAGTATCCTTACAAATGATATGACTGAATGCTTGTACGTCAGGCGGAGTTTGTTCGAGTTCATGGATAGCAAAGGGATAAACCATATACTTTTCATTGGCAGCAAGAGGGGCATACCCAACTCGATAATCAACATGCCCGGCATGGACTTCTTTGTCCACTTGCCCCGTTGTTTTGTTGATATAGACAACTTCTTTGGCGGGTCCAGCGTTACCTCGACTGCCAAGTTCACGAAGCAGTATATGATCCTTGAGTAGGATTGGCGATGAAGCAGTGGCCGGATTACTGTATACACTGCCCGGCAACGGTGTCTTCTTCGCAGAATCGACAACTTTCCCGGTGTTTATATCGAGGGTAAATAGCATGTTTCGCACCCCCGGAGACGTTAGGTAAACTTTATCTCCTTCGACAACAGGTTTTGATTCCCACGCGAGACCAACAGGGAAATCCCAAGCGATTCGACCATAGACAGGCCCCTCGGTTCCATTATTGCCTACATGCGTCAATGTTCCTTGATATTGCGACCATGGTGTTTCGGTTTTAACGGGCGGCTTTACGCTCTTTGGATCCGACATGAATGGAGTCAGTTTCTTTGAGGAATTGATTCCTATCTCCTCTTGGATTGATTCAAGAACGCGATAGCCTTCATCAATCATATTTCCGTACCTGGCGATTAACTTCTTACGCTCCTTTTCGTTCGGAATGGATGCAATACGTTCTGTCTGAAGGTTTACCGGGCTGAACCTTCCTCCGGTGACAGCGCCTTGATGCCCCAGGGCCGCTGCCCATAACCTTGCCATGGTTCCACGATAGACGTAGTTGCTTTCGTCCGTGGGATGCGTCTTTATTTCTTGGCGTATCCGGTCGATTTCATCATCCCCACTGCTATGGTTCAAGACAACACCGTCCAGCAGATTGTCTCCGGCGAATGCAAATCCATTCAATTGCAGGAATAGCAGCAATGTCAGGAATGTACTGCGAACGAGTTGGTAGAATAGGTTTTGTGTTGTTACGCACATACTTATCTTCTTAAATTGGCTTTTTGTAACACCCATGTGCCACCCGTGAGCGATGTTCATGCAACAGTGCTTCGCGGTGTAACGTTGTTTGTTTATTTGCTTTATCACTGTTTTTTCTTGACGTACTTTTTACTGATAACGTCCTGCGTTTCCTTTCTAACACCAGCTGGTCGACCATCTCGCTGGGAACCTTTCCCATTGTTCAGCGTGCTGTTCCAATCCAGATAGTGGGTTCGTGCCAACAACTGCGGTTGGTAATGCTTGTCTAAGACTGCGGCATAGGCTTCCCAGTGAGACTCGGCTTCTTTGATATGGGCAATCGATTCTTCGTGCAGCTGTTTGTATTGGTTGTCGAAATTCGATTCTCGGAAGACCCAGTATTTGGCTGCGCAACGCTGTTTGTCGGCATAGTACCGACCGAGCAGCGCCATGCTTTCGATGTCCCACAGAAGGTCACGCAGTTCAACATTTTCGCCTGCTTCGGACACTAGTTTCGGGAGCGTCTTGTCAACCTCATCGGCCCAGCGATCAAGATTGTCGGCCACCTGAATAGGCGTCAGCAGGTCATCGCCGAAATCGTTTTGTTTGCCGTTCATGTATGCCTTGCCCCAATCCGGTATGGAGATGCATGGTTTCTCCCCGGCAGGCGGCGGATTCCTCAGCTTCTGCGGCAGACGTTTCAGCACCCGTTGCCCTTCACCGTAGTAGTAACTGGGGATCGTCAGAAAACCGGTACTCGTATTGTCCCCCGCTATGCACCCTTCCGGGGCCAGCGCAAAGTCCGTCCCTTCATACACCGCTCGGTTGAGCTGCGGGACAACTTCGGAGATCGTCTGCCACGTATCATGAAGCAGCTTGGCACGTTGTGAATCCAATCCGAAACGGTGCTTCAGGGTAGCCGCCCAATAGTCATCGCCCAGTTCGTTGTTGTAGGCCATCTCGCCCCACATTCGGAAGTTGTACCAATGCTTGTCGAGCTCCAACTGATCCTGTAACTGCGGTACGGTGGAGTAGAAGACCTTACCCCAGACATACCCGTCTGAACCCATCATGAAACCGGGGCTGTGTTCGAGCGGCATGTTCCGGATGAACTCACGAACATAGTCCGGGTTGCCCCAGCGATGCATGAACAAGTCATCATTGCGAATATTCAACCAGATCTGGTAACCTTGTCCGAGCCAGCCGGCTTTGAGGGCACGCTTTTCCCACTCCTGCGGTCTTCTTGAGGAATGAATGCGTCCCACGACATACTTCACGCTAACGTCGACCGGACCACCTTGATATTTGGACGTGAACTGTTCCTCGACATCCTTCATCTCGGTGCTGTGGTTGCGCCAAATAAAGCGGATCTTGCGGTCCGGCTGTTCTTTTATCGCGTCCATCACACCGAGCCCGTAGGTCTTGTAGATGTAGGCCTCGGTGGAGTCATCGCCTTTCAAAGTTTCATCATCACACTCGCCAGCAGCAACGCCGATGGCCGTGATCGACGGATAATTTAAGACGAGTTCTTTGACCGCCGTGCGAAGGTACTTAATGGTATTCGGGTTCGTCTGGTCAGCCTCAATACCGTACTTGCCCTTGGCACCATGCATGTGGACGTTCCAGTGGAATAGGGTAACTTGAATCCCACGATCACCGGCATGTTTGAAGACTTTCCTCCAGTGAGCAATTTTCTCGTCAATGGTCATCTTTCTAACCAATTCGATGGTCCCGTCTTCGGGAGAGGCTTTCCCATCTCCATTTGTATCGAGGCAGCCGTCGTGCCACTGATGATCCTTCATCATGAAAATTTTCGTGAAATACCGGCCCTTTGACTCGTGGTCGAGAACCCCATCCTTCGCCTTGTAGACATCCTCCTCGGCACAGTCTGGATACTCAGGAAGCTTCACCATGTGCGGATACGGATGACTGGTCCATAGGCTAAGCGTGTTGTACCGATAGCGTGCCAGAGAGTCGATGTAGGGCTTCCAGAAGCCTTCAAAATCCCACATGTTCGCAATATTCTCTTGTGCCGCATCTCCCGAATCGTCATAGGAAGGGCTGCGTGCATCGAGCGGGATATTGAACTTGATCCCGCGCTTCGCCACGAATGGCTTGCGATCTACGCTGGCAATCGGCAAACCCAGTTTCAAGAATTCGGCCACTTCAATTCCGCCATACATCGTTCCTGTCGTATCCGAACCGATCACTTCGATACGGTTCGGTTCAGCCACTCGAATCTCAAATGCTTCCGGCGAAGTGCTGTCGGACTTGACGGTCAAGGTAACCATCAGATCTTTCCGCTGCGTCTCAACCAGTGCTTGTTCGATCTCCTGGGCCGCAAACTTTAACTGCGGAATCTCCCCATCATATTCGACCGAAGCCGAGAGGATTCTTGGCAAGGACACAACAAGCAGCAGGACTAGTCCGCGAAGTAAGCATGGCATAAATCTGATATCTTTTTCGTGTTTTCTCGTCTAAAATGGCCGTTACAATATTCAAGTCTGAATGGGTTTGTCGCTTTCTTAAGCAATCAGAGGAGTGAGTCTCTTCTTCTTGAAGAGATTCTTTTTTGAGGCATTTGTAATTCCTTTTAGGGAGTGAAGTTGTCGCCCAGGTTGCTCTCCATTGGAACTTTTTGCATATTCTTAGTTGCCGCTCTCCGGCGATCTATTAACTCAAGGTTGGCAGTTCGAAGCCGTTCGCGTATTGGCGGGTGAGAAGTTTGTTGGCTTCTTCGAGACTCTCAAAACAGTGCAGGCCGTTGAAGAGTGCGGCATCGAGTCGTTGCTCTGCAGCGAACTCAATCAACTCAGTGGCTTTCCATTTTTTCCACCGCATGGATCGCATGGAGTGTCCGTCAAGTCCGAGTGAAATTCGTTTGCATGTAGTGTCGTTCATACAGAATGCCGATGTTTGCGAAACGGCGGTAACAGCACCCACGGCTGCTGCAATGAATTGACGACGCTGCATCGAGTTAGCTCCGCGCAAGGTTTAGGTGTGCGAAGGTGAGTTGTCTCCTGTTGTCTCTCCCGATGAATCGAAAGTTGGACATGGAAACCTATCTTTTTCGCATAATTCGGCCGAATCAAGCGGAGTTCGATCTTTTTGCGATTTCCTTGTCCAATTGGAGTCGCTACGGGAGAGTGTTTCTGGACTCCGAATGACCTGGATTGCGCCTGTCGCAACTTCCTTTGTACGGAACATTCAAATCCCCCCCAAGTTGCAGAGATGCTGCAAAACTGGACAGCACCAACTTAGTGAGCGGCAAGAAAACGACGTGTTTTCCCAGCGTGATGTTCGTTAGTTGACGCCGTCCAGCTAATCACCGCAGCTCGAAATATAGCAAACGAAAAGGTTGAATGAATTCCATGAAAATGATGAACAAGATGAAGGATCTCTGGAAAGACCGACGCAGATTTCTGAAGACGTCGCTCGCATGGCCAATGGTTGTGATGGCAGCAATGGTGCCGCTCTTGAGCAGTTCCCTATGTTCTGCGCAACAATGTACGATCGATTGGACTGCTCAATACGACCCCAGGAATTCCAATCAAGACCGAGATGAAACCAACGGACCTGTCCCAATCGTCGACGCTGATGACGTTATCGGATACACAGCCGACGGCAACAGAGTCGATGAAGATGACATCGCCGCTACTCCTCTGGCGTTGGCCATCTTTGCCAAACGAGGTTGGAAGAATCAACTGGTTCACTTCAGCTACAACAGTTGCCCCATGAACGGAAGTGAGCCGAAACCCACCGAACACAAGGCGAGCGTTGAGGGCGCTGTCACTGAATTTGGGTACGACACCACCGTCACCCAGTTCTTTGATTGCCAAGTTGATAGCCAGTGGAATGCTGCCGTGGCCAACGCCGTGGTGGTGATCAAGAGCACTGGGAACGGAAAGAAATTCTACTGGCTCCAGGCGGGACCGCATGAGCTCGCATACCGCGCTCTCGAACAGGTGAAGAAGGAAGCCCCCGAGAAGTTGCAGAACGTTGTTCTGGTGTCCCATTCTGGAGTCAACAATGTGTCGACTCACCCGATTCGTGGCTCCCTGGGTGGCGGATGCGGGCACACTCTCCGAGACTGCTTGGCTCTTGACGATAGCATCGGCTACTTCTACACGTCGCTCCAGGGTGGGAACACGAATTTCGGATCGAAGAAAGCGAATAACTGGGCCGCCGTCGCATGGATGAACACGATCGACTGCGATGCCTGGAATTTTGTTGAAAAGCGATTCAGGAAGGCGCAAGAAATGTACGATAAGCCAGGGCTCGACGCATCCGATGCTGGCATGGCCTACACCTTGGCCACGCGCGACCCAGACGGCAATTTTGTCACGATGACGAAATGGGTCGATGGTTGGTGCCCCGAAGGCACGGGCCGTAGTGAACCGACGGGCTCGACGACTTCGCCAGCGAACCGGTGATGTTGTTTGTGGTTGCGGTGAAAGCTGATGATGACAGCGGCATCGATAGAGTCATCTATCGAGACAAAGTGTATGTCCTGGCTGGCGATGGCTATGTGCATGCAATTAAGTAGGGATTACATTTTCAAAACATATTTTTCAGTGAATCGTCTTATGCAAGCTGCTGTAAATGAGGGTCTTCAGTGGAAAACCCGAGGGAAGGGCGAAGCCTGGTGGTTGCTCTTTCTTCTCCTGGTTTCACCTGGTGTCTGTTGCGGAAACGGGCTGCTGGAAGGGAAATCGCTGCAGGCGGATTTAGATGCGGGCAAGGACATTTCCTTGCGCCCCGGGCAGGTGGTTGAGTTGCAGGAAGCTTTGAAGTTTCGCGTGGCGGGTCAGCGGATTGAAACAGTTGGAGTGAAGACGGCCTCGAACTATGCAAGAATCACGCATGTGGATGGGGGTCACGGAACACTGATTGATGCCAGCGGGATCGCCGGCGCAACTTTGTCGAAACTGGTCCTGGACGGGAATCGACCGGGCTTCCACCCCCCGGAAGGACTTGCAGCGCAGGAACCCATGCTTTCTTTCGGAGGCGAAGGGGCCGTGGGCCAGCAAGTCCTCAACTGCATTGTCATCGGAAGTCGATGCGCCGGGGGATGGGCGGCGATCCATATCCAGGAAGGCGGGCAGGGAATTGTCGTTGCAGACAATCTCGTCTTTTCCTCAGGTGTGGACTTCCGCGGAAACGGTCGCTCCCAAGGCGAGAAGCCGCATGGAATGGCCGATGGTATTTCGACCGCCAGTCGTGATACGTCCATCTTGAATAATCTGATTTACGACGCAACTGATGAAGGCATCATGGTGCAAGGCGCGCCGGGGACGCAGGTCAGAGGGAATGTGGTCGTTGCGATTTCGCGAGAAATGCTGGGAGGCATCGCGCTGATTGATCCATTCCGTTTTCACGCGATGGACGCGGAGAATAAGGTTTTTGATTACCGGAACGGACCATCGGGAGCAGTCATTTGCAGGAAGATTTTGTGCCCATGAAGAACAGCCTGGATCGGGTTTTGCGAAACAACCGGTCTCCCGTGGATCCACTTGGATATCGCGATGCTGCGTATCCGGAAGAGGAAGCACGTGCGGTTGTCCGGTTAGCCTTTGTTGAAATGATGGGACGGGATCCTGAATTAGATGAGAGTGAACATTGGATCGGTTGGCTTCGAGAAACCCGGTCAAATGGGGATACGCTCCGACGCTGCCTGATGACAACCTCTGAGTTCATTGGGCGTCACGGCTATGTGAACCCTCTGCATTTTCACACTTGGAGGAATTCGCGTTGGCTGAAAAATATTTTAGCAACCTGTTCGGAGGCTCAATCCCAAGGTATTGATTGGCCAAATGCGCGGCAGTGGAACGAGGAATTAATTCGGGCGTTGAAGAACGAGCACGACGTGCAAACGGTCGCCGAATTGCCAAACCAATAAGCCAATGGGACATCAAACTGAGGTAGACATGATTGCACGGAGCCGGTTCGCACTCACCGCACTCGCGGGTTACTTCATCGCGGTGACCTGTGCATTGACGGGCCACGCTAGCGAAGAAACGGTTGCTGTCGCGAAAGTGGTTAACGGCATGGGGATTCCGATCGTTGTTCACCAACCAACATCGGGCCAAGGCCCCTATCCTGTCGTCTTTCATGTTCACGGTGGGGGATGGAATGGTGGAACATCCACCGAAGTGCCGCCCGCAACTGTTGGGCAGGAAGCGAGGATCCTCTGCGACCGCTTGGGTATCGTCTTCGTTGGTTTGGCTTACCGATGCAAGGAGCAAGGCGGAACCTATCCGTTGGCGATGAGTGATCTGCAAGATTCCGTCGCCTGGTTTCGGCAACGAGCCGAGGCGTTCAACGCCGATCTCTCGCGGTTCGGCTTCAGCGGCGGATCGGCAGGTGCGCCGCTTTCCGCGATGATGGCCCAGCAGACGCCGCAATGCAGAAGCTATCTGGGATGCTGGGGAATCTACGATTTCACGAATAGTGAGGAGTCGCTGTTTCCGGACGAAGAAGCTCGCCGGCGATATGGCCTTGCCAGTGACGACGAGGCGTTTGAAGCGTCGGCATTTCACCATTTACGCCGTCCGCCGCCTGCCACTCTGCTGCTGCATGGTGGCCTCGACATCCTGACTCACCCCTCGCAGAGCCTCAGATTCCGCGAGCAAATCGAAGCAGAGGGCGGCAGCGGTCAGGCCATTATTTTCTCGGAAATGAACCACAACTTCATGAGCCCGAATAACCCCGATGCGTTCAAAAAGAGTGTTCTTGCTATATCACGTTTCTATCAAGAGCAATTCGACCTCGCTTTCGATGAATACGCTCAGTTCGAAAGAGACCTGGACGACATGCTGGATGGATACTTCCCTGCCGACTCGGTTGACGAGCAGGCATTACTTGGCATCTGGGAAGGTAAGTTCGAAAGCCTGGTGCTCTCTGAGGAGGGGCGAGCAGAGATCATCAATAGGCAAAGGAGGAGGATTCCGGCTGCTTACAGCACGGAGACCGCGACGATTGAGGTTACTTCAAACGATGAAAGCCGGACGTTCCATTTGAGACGCGACGGGCGCGCGATCTATGAGATCTTGCAGGACGAACGTAGGGCAGGAATGAAAGTGCTCTATTCGAAACGGAAATAGCAGCCAGGTCGCAGCGTCCAAAGTGGTCCCGGCGGTGACCCGCGCAAACGCACAGGACAACGGGAAAGGCTTCGCCGGGTGAAGGCCCTGGAAGGGAACGTCCAAAAGTTCGACTCTTGGACCGATACACGGTTACGGCTCGACCACCGTTGCGGCTTCGGTGTAAAAACTTTGTAGCTTCGCATCGAGCTTTTTCCTACCACGCCAAGCAATCGACTTTCGATACCAATGTTGGGCTTCGTCTCGATTGCCCTGTCGCTGATGGGCCATTGCGAGAAACAACCAGTTGGTGGGATGGTCCACACCGAGTTCCATCGACTCTTCCATCGCGGCAATGACCTCTTGCCATTGCTCCGCTCGATAGTGGGCGACACCCAGCGTATTCCAAAAGCCCGCGTTATTGGGAGCCAGTTTACACGCGTTTTGAGCGAGGGAAACGGCGGAATCGATGTCTTGATATTCACCGTTCTCGATGGGGACGGTTACAAGCAACCATGCCAACACGTTGTAGGCGTCAGCATTTCCGGGGTTAAGCTCAACGAGCTTGCGAGCAGCGTCGAGCGTTTCTGCCATCGGACCCTGAACTTGCAACGCGGCGCAGAGCCTGCGATGGGCGTCGATGTTTTGTGGATCCCGCTCAATGGCTTGGTTGTAGACGGCTATCGCCTCGGTCAGTTTCCCTTCGTTCCTCAAGGTATTGCCGAGTTTATTGTACAGGTTGACGTTCGTTGGATCGAGTTTGATGGACTGACGGTATTCGATGGCTTCAAATCACGATGGATCACACCTCGACTGTGCGCGTAAGCCATTGTCTGACATACGTGCTCAAAAATCCCCAGGAACTTACTTCGGTCCCTCGAATCGACTTATTCACCAAACTCGACCGAAACAAGCTGGGTTCGTTGTTTTTGCGATTTTCTTGTCTAATCGGAGTCGTTGCGGGAGAGAGCTTTTGTATGAACGGCAGCGTTGTCCCACTCGCGTTGTCCCCCACGCTTGCTCAAGAAGCCAAATCTCATGAATAGCCACATTAAGAAAACTTTGTTCAGCCTAGTTCCGCTCCTTATGCTGAGCTTCACAACGCTCGCCGCCGCCGAATCGCAGCCCAACGTGCTGTTCCTGGCGGTTGACGATATGAACGACTGGATCGGGTGTCTGGAAACGACGCCGCACGCCATCACACCGAACATCGATCGATTGGCGGCACGCGGCGTCAACTTTACGAACGCCCATACCGCAGGCGTGTTTTGCGCCCCCAGTCGCGCTGCGATCTTTTCTGGTCAGTACGCTTCGACGACCGGTTGCTATGAGACTCCGAACTACTTCGTGGGACACCCCGAAATCGAAGCTCTTCAAATGAGCTTCGCAAAAGGTGGCTACGCGACGTTTGGTGCGGGGAAGTTGTTTCATCATCCCGAGGGTGCGATCGACCAGCGAGGCTGGACCGAGTTTTTCCTCCGCAACCAATTCCAGCGTGAGAGCGGTTGGCCGTTGGAGTCCTGGAGTAGCGAAACGCCTGTCCCTCAACCATTTCCCGCAAGTGTTTACAACCAAGGCCAGACGTTCAAAGCGGGACTCTTTCTTGAATGGGCTGGAATCCCGAATGACAAAGAAGAAGAGATGGCCGACACGATTCGAGTCAATTGGGCGGTCAAACAACTGAAACAGAAACACGACAAACCGTTCTTTCTCGCCTGCGGTCTTTACTCGCCCCACTACCCCAACTATTGTCCACAGAAGTACTTCGATCTGTACGATCCAGCGAAGATCGAGATGCCTCCGATGAAGGAAAACGATTTGGAAGACCTACCGCCCAAGACGCGCAAGCGGACAGAGGCCCGGAAGCTTTTCCATCACGAGAAGCTCGTCAAAATGGGTGCGATGGCTGATGCGATCCACGGGTACCTTGCCTGCATCAGTTACGCCGATGCAATGCTGGGCCGCGTGCTTGACGCGTTGGAATCGAGTCCTTACGCCGACAATACCATTGTGGTGTTGTGGAGTGACCACGGATATCACCATGGCGAGAAAGGCCAATGGGGCAAGCACACGCTCTGGGAACGCACATCGAATGTGCCTTTCATTTGGGCTGGTCCAGGAATCACCGAAGGCGTCAAGACGGATGTCACGGTCAGTTTGATCGACATCTACCCAACGCTCTCTGAGATGTGTGATCTGCCGACGCCTCATCAGCCACTCGAGGGCGAGTCGCTCGCGCAGGCTCTGAGCAATCCTTCGGCAGCAACCGATCGCAATGTCTATTTGCCCTACATGACCCCAGGCGAATACGCCATCATCAATCGTGACTGGCGTTACATCCGTTATGGGGAGGACGGCGAAGAACTTTACAGCCTTCGCGAAGATCCCAATGAGTGGAATAACCTCGTGTCGGATGATCAGTATGCAGACGATAAGTATGCCGACGTGAAGGCCAATCTTAGCAGGTCTGCTCCGAAGACCTTTGCCGCGCCGGAAGAGAAACTCAATTTGCGAAAAGATCTTGTGATTGAAGGTGACACCTTCCGCTGGGAAAAGGGCAAAGGAAACTATACGCCGCAGCCGAAATACCGTCCCTACACTTCCCAATGACAGAGCATTCAAGCCAAGATAAAACCTTACACTTACAACCAGAGATTACGGTGAAAAAACTGTGCCGTCTCGCCGGATTGGCGATCACGTTAACTGCTTTCGTGTCGTCGACGCATGCCGCACAGCCAAGCATCGTCGTCGATCGCAGCACGCTTACTGGCAGCGTGATGGTGGGCTATCAAGGCTGGTTCAACTGCGAAGGCGACGGGGCGGAACTGGGCTGGACACACTGGTGCAAAACTCGGCGGAATGCCTTTGGGCCAGGGAACGTTTCGGTCGACCTTTGGCCGGACGTTTCAGAGCTTGACGAAGATGAGCGATTCAAAACGGGATTCAAGCATGCCGATGGCAGTACGGCGGAGGTGTTCAGTAGCGGCAATCGCAAAACCGTTGTGAGACATTTCCAATGGATGCGAGATTATGGAATCGATGGTGCTTTCCTGCAGCGATTTGCAAATGGATTGAGAAGCGATCCCGGCAAACGTCACAAGGACAACGTACTGAGTCACGTCCGTGAAGGTGCCCAGAAGGCCGGACGCTCTTATGCAGTGATGTACGACTTGACCGGACTGCCCGCTGGCGGAACAAAGACTGTCAGCGACGATTGGACGGCACTTCGCCGTGAGAAGCAGATCACAAAAGACGCTGCCTATCAGCGACACGCTGGCAAACCAGTCGTTGCCGTGTGGGGTGTCGGTTTCAACGATGGCATCAAGCCAAGAAGCTACTCGTTGGCAGAATGTCGAGAGCTGATTGAGTTTCTGAAAAACGATGGCTGTTCAGTCATGCTGGGAGTGCCAACCGGATGGCGAGAGCAGGAGCGAGATGCAATGGTGGATCCTGAACTGCATGGTGTCCTGAAGCTCGCCGATGTGATCAGTCCATGGACTCCGGGTCGGTATCGTGACCTGAAGGGAGTCGCGCGCCATGCTGACAAATTCTGGCAACCGGACATCCGGTGGTGCGCTGCTCAGCGACTCGATTACATGCCAGTCGTCTTCCCTGGCTTTAGTTGGCACAACTTGAAAGGCGATAAACTTGACGCGATCCCGAGGTTGAAAGGTCAGTTCCTGTGGTCGCAAATCGCTGCAGCAAAGCGGGCTGGCAGCGACATGTTGTATGTCGCGATGTTCGATGAAGTCGACGAAGGAACAGCGATCTTCAAATGCACCAACGACCCGCCCGTGGGTGAGGGTGTCTCATTCTTAACCTACGAAGGTTTGCCCAGCGATTATTACCTGAAGTTGGTCGGCAAAGCTGGAAAGCTGCTCCGTGGCGAACTGGAAAGTGAATAATGGCGTTCGATTCCCAAGATGTAGTATATTTTGCACATGAAGGATGCCACGACACTTTCACCACGGAACCCGCGGCTAGCGCCGTCGGCTCATTTCGCAGAAAGACTTCCGCCAATGCACATACTAACTCGAAAACAGGCAGCAAAAAGACACACAAACATGTTGAACCACAAACTCCTTCTTGTCGTGATCGCAGCTCTCGTGTTCGCTCCTGGCAAGCTCCTCGCTCAAAAAAAGCACAACATCGTCATGTTTTTTATCGACGATTGGGCGTGGAACGGGTCTCCGGTTCCCATGGATGACGACATGCAGAACTCACAGATGCCGGTACTGCAGATGCCCAACGTGGAGCGACTCGCTCGCGAAGGCATGAAGTTCCGCAATGCCTACGCATCGCCGCAGTGTTCGCCATCGCGAGTTTGTTTGCAGACCGGGCAGTTGTCGCCACGAAACGGATTCACCGTGTTTATGAACGACGGAAGACAGGAGTACTACAATGAGAAGCAATTCAAGGGGTTCCCGGTAATCTCCTGCGTCTCGGATATGATCCTAGACGAAGACGCGGTCACGATCCCTGAAGCGCTTACCCGATCTTGATGATGTCGCTGATCGAGAACGGAGGAAGGAGACCAATGTCTACAAGCGGTGGATGGCCAATTTACAGGCGATCAGCCCAAATGATCGGACCTTGAAAGAATATATCCTTGGATACCTGGCAGCCATCACGTACGCTGATGCTCAGATCGGCCGCGTGCTCACGGCGCTCAGCAACAGCCCGTATGCAGACAACACGAGTGTCGTCCTCTGGAGTGACCATGGTTACCACCTCGGCGAAAAGGGGCATTGGGCGAAACACGTCATGTGGGAGCGAGGATCACAGGTCCCTTTCGTTTGGGCAGGCCCTGGCATTGCCAAAGGCGCCTCTACCGACACAACCGCAAGCCTGATTGACATGTATCCAACCTTTGTGGAGCTGTGTGATCTCACCAAGGACGGCGTCAACGCCTATGTGGTCACACTGGGCGTCACCGACAATGACGGCGTCGCAGTGACCTGGTACCGATGACAGTGATCCTCAGCGATGGCGGTTAGCCAATCATCGAAACCACGGCTCTGGGGCTTTGGCCGAAAAATGAAACATACAAACGAAAGGTTGAATGAACTCCATGAAAATGATGAACAAGATGAAGGATCTCCCACAAGACCGAGATGAAACCAACGGACCGGTCCCAATCGTCGACGCTGATGACGTTATCGGATACACTGCCGATGGCAACCGAGTCGATGAATATGACATCGCCGCCACTCCGCTGGCTTTGTCCATCCTTGCTAAACGAGGTTGGAAAAACCAACTGGTTCACTTCAACTGCAACAATTGCCCCATGAACGAAAGTGAGCCGAAACCCACCGAACACAAGGCGAGCGTTGAGGGCGCTATCAGCGAATTCGGGTACGACACTAACGTCACCCGGTTCTTTGATTGTCAAGTTGATCGCCAGTGGAATGCCGCAGGGGCCAACGCCGTGGCGGTGATCAAGAGTGCAGGAAATGGAAAGATGAATTGACTCGACCGACGACGCGAGCTCTCATTTCAATCGCAAGTTACCGTTGCTGCTCGCCGGCGGTGGCTTCGGGCACGGCGAGCACAAAGCCTACTCGGCCATTGCGTTCTCCAATCGAACACTAAAGCACCAGGAATGAGCGGAAAGCCATCCAACTACGAAACCTTTGTGCGTCTGCTGATTGAGGAAGAGTCAGCCGTGAAGGCCTACGTGCGACGACTCGTACCGACTTGGCACGATGTTGAGGAAGTCGTTCAACAAACCAGTTTGATTGCATGGAAGAAGTTCGACGAACTTGACGACATCAATCGTTTTGGCGGTTGGCTGATGACGATTGCTCGATTTGAATCGCTGAAGTACCGACGTTCACTTGCCCGCAGCCCCTTGGTATTCTCGGACAAACTCGCCGAACAGTTAGCCGATGCAACAGGCAACATTGTCGCTGGCGACGCAGATCGACAGCAAGCTCTCGAAGGCTGCTTGCAAAAGCTCGACCAGGCTCGGCGCGAATTGATCCTCGCCGTGCATCAGCCGGGCGTCACCATTCGCGGGTACGCTCAACAGAATTCTCGCCCCGAACAGGCGATCTATAAGTCAGTGCATCGACTTCGGCAAAAACTATTGGTGTGTGTGAAACAAACGCTTGCAGATGCGGGGTTGTCATGAACGACTTACGATTCATGGATCTTGTCTCGAACTGGCTCGACGGTTCGCTCTGTGCAATCGAATCCGAGGAACTCCAAGCTGTGCTGGAAAGCTCCGCAGATCGACGTAGTGAATTTGTGGACCTGTGCGGTTTGGATGCAGACTTGCGATTGATGAGCGAAGTCGTGATCGGAACGCCTGTTGGTGCGGATTCACTGCGAGCACCGACGAAAGCAAAGAGCGTGCGTGCACTCGGTTCGTTTGGACTCATCGCGGCCATCGCCGCAGGTTTGTTCCTCACAATCGGCTACGAAATCGGACGCGACCGCAAAAGTGATGCGGAACAACAAATTGCCACGTCACAAGTTGCCTCCAGTGACTCGGACGAAGTCGTCGAATCAGGCTGCGCGGTGCTGTCGCGTGTTGTGGATGCGAAGTTTGCGGGAGATGTGCAGTATCACGAAGGTGACTCATTGCAACCGGGACAATTCAAGCTGCTATCGGGAGCGGTGCAAATCGACTTCTTCAGTGGTGCGACCATGCTGATCGACGAAGCAGCAGAGGTGAAGCTGATTAGCTCCTGGGAAGCAGAGTGTGCACAAGGCAAAGTCACGATGCATGTGCCTCCACTTGCGATCGGTTTCCGCCTGACCCTGCCGGGCATGAAAGTCGTGGACCTTGGGACCGAGTTCGCTGTCGAGGTCGATGGGGCCGAGTCATCGCTGCATGTTTTTGATGGCGAAGTCGAAGCTCATGTCCCGGGCTCCCAAATGCAAATCATCCGTGAAGGCAATAGTCTCAAAAAGGCCACCGACCGCGGTGTCGTTATGGGCATCTCCAAAGCAGCGGACTTTCCAAGCGTGGAGGAGTTTGAACGACGCAAGGAAGAGTACTATCAACGAAAGACAAAACAATGGCGTGCGGCGATGAACACGGTGCGTTCCGATGAACGCATCCTTGGCTGCTATCAGTTCTGGCGATGGGAAGACGAGAAGTGGGATCGACTTGTTAACAACTTTGCGATTCCAAAACTACCTTATAGCCATGGATCGGCAGTCGGCGCTCGTTGGGTCGACGGACGTTGGCCGAGCAAACCTGCGTTGGAGTTTAAGAGCCCCGGCGACCGTGTCCGCATCAATTTGGGGAAAGATCAGTATGAAGGTTTAACGATGGCGGCGTGGATTCGAGTCGATGGACTGGATCGCAAATACAATGCATTGCTGCTGTCCGATGGATACGAAGATGGAGAACCCCACTGGCAAATCGAGAAGTCGGGACGTCTGATGTTCTCGGTAAGCTACATGCGTTTCCCGCCCCCGAACGGACAGCAATTCGATCCCTATCGCCAAGACCAGGTTTACTCTTCTCCGCAAGTTGTCAACACCGATGGAAGACGCTGGCATCATGTCGCGGTAACGTTCGATGCGACGACCGGCGAAGCGGTCCAGTACTTCGATGGCAAAGCAGTCAGTCGCGAGGTCAGCGAACATCATCTCGGTAATCGCAAGGTGACATTCGGCCCGTGTGCGATCGGTAACTGGGGCATGCCAATCGAGGGCGTGCCGTTTCCGGTTAGAAATCTGAACGGACGTGTGGATGAGTTCTTGATCTACAAAGAGCCACTGTCCGGTGATGAGATTTCAAACTTGTATGAACTAGGAATTCCGAACTGATGACAACGACACCTCGAGAACCCAACCATGCTTAAGAGACTCGTGGCGAAGAATCTGTCAGCTTCACGATCCGTGAAGGCACGACTCGGCATCTGGGAAGGCAAGTCCGAAGGCCTGGTGCTCGATTCGAAGTGAAACGAACCTGGCGTCGGCAATTTCGTCGGCAATCTTCCCGCAACCGTTCTCAACGGAACGGCGACAAACTCTGATCGCTCAATCGCAGACATGGTAGTCGATCTAGCCGCTCGCTAAATGCTCGTCATTTTGTGCAGCGTTCATCAAGCCCGGTGATCGGATTGGCAACCCTTTGGTATCCTATCCATCGTTCATGTTGGGCGTACTTCACCGGAGGACGGCATGAGTCGTTTACAAATGGAAAATCAAACTGCCACGCCCGCGCATGGCGAGCGTTCTGCAAAGTGGAAACCAATATGAGCACAATCATTTCTCCAATTGTGCGAGATACGAAGGTCGCTGAGAACGAGACGTTCTACTCAACTCCCAATCGATAGGGTGAAGTTGCTTCATCGCATTTCAACAGTCAATGCCGAATTGCTCGAACGACGCACCAGAATCAACAGACCGAGTACGGGTGCATGAGCTTCTTGTCGCAGGATAACTTCATTGCTGGCTTCTAGTTCGTAACCGCTGGCCTGCAGCAACTTGAGCACATGGCCGGGGCTGTGCGAGTACCTTCCATTCGGGTTCAGCCGGAACGGTTCTCCGGCCGCGGGATGCGATTCCAGCGAGAACAGCAAGCGTCCGTCCGTCTTAAGAGCTGCATGAGCTGCCAGCAACACGGGCAATAAGTCACCGAAATAGTTGAGTGTATCCGCCGCGATGATCAGGTCGTACTGGGACAACCGTTCGGCCAAGAACTCGCCCAATTCAGCTTTGACCAAATGGTCATAAATCAGCTTCTCCTTGGCCTGTTCGATCATCCGGGAAGAAAGATCCACACCATCCAAACACCGAGCCCAAGGACGTAGGATGACACCGCACAATCCAGTGCCGCAGCCAGCGTCCAGGACTGTCAAGTTTTGTGACCGGTCTTGATAGACCCTCGATAGAAGTTCACCGATCCTTTCCGGCAAATGGTACTCTAACTCGGCAAGATGTTGGTCAAACGTCGCGGCGAACTCGTCAAACACGGATTGGACGTAACCGTCGGAGGCTCGCGATGGAACCTGCATACCTTTCATCGCAGCAGCCATGTGAGCTGCAACCGGGTTGTCCGGGTCGCATTGAATCCAATGTTGGAAAGCTTGTTCGAGGTCCATGTCCCGCCCATCCTGTCGCAGTACCGCGCACAGGGCTTGGTGAGCATCTGGCATTTCCGGGCGCAAGCGGATCGCATCTTCGAACATCGCCGCCGCCTGCTTCAAGTCACCTTGGTCTCTGAACAACAGGCCCAAATGGAAGTAAGTCTTTGCGTCGTTCGGTTGCGACCGAATCGCTTGCTGAAAAACCTCTCGAGCTTCCTCGCTGCGTCCCAATTCCTTCAAGACAAGGCCCAGGTTTTTGCAGGCCATGTCGCTATGGGGATTGATCTCAACCGCTCTGCGGTACGCCGCGCACGCCTCGTCCGGACGACCGAGTTCCTGCAAGACATTTCCCAGGTCGTTGAATGCCTCGTCGGAAGCTGAATCCAATCGCGTCGCCAGAGTGAGCAGTTCAAGGGCGAAGTCCAGATTTCCCAATTCCACAGCGGTTCGACCACGCAGGTGAGCGAGGATCGCACTCGGCCGTCCCAACTCGAACAGACGCGAGTAAATCAGTTCGGCCTCCGCGATCTTACCTCGGCAATGCAAGCCAAACGCACGCTCCAACTCAGTCTGCGGATCCGGTGGACGTTCCCTCCGTTTAAGACGTCGCTTAGGTAGCTTCTTTCGGGACATCGGTGACTCCTAAATAAAGGCAGTGCAAACTCCGAACGACGTGATTCGTCCGTGCAAGCCAATTCTGAACTCTCCGATCCCTGTACACAACTCAGTTGAAGCAGGTTCTTTGTTTCGTGGATGACCGAAAGTTGTTGGGCTGCATGAGATTGCGGACGAAACAGGGTTTTCGGTCGGGCGAAGCGGTCAGAACTCAACCGTCATAATTCTATCTCTCGGTTCACAGCTTTATGTTAACCCGTTGCGTTCGGTTTCGTGACAAAATTGTCGGCTAACACAAACGGAGAACTTGGCTCTCCACCGGAGCAGATTAACGGTAAGTTGATCTTTACTTCATCGTGTTTATTCACCTGGGATCACGGCAAGTTTGGATCTCGCCGAGTACCGAGAATCC
Organism: Novipirellula artificiosorum; assembly: GCF_007860135.1. NCBI lineage: Bacteria > Pseudomonadati > Planctomycetota > Planctomycetia > Pirellulales > Pirellulaceae > Novipirellula > Novipirellula artificiosorum. The sequence goes on along the minus strand of NZ_SJPV01000012.1, from coordinate 254,382 downwards.
GACGGCTGAGATACGTCCATAAATAATACTTGAAAGACCACTTTTCGTTGTGTCTAATGCTCGGCTGAATACGTTTACCCTACACCGTCCGGAACATACGAACTCGGATTAACCACCAAGGACACACAGCATGTCACCTATCACTCGAAAAGTCTCACTCCTTGTTCTAGGCATCACGCTTATATTTGGCAACTCTTCCCGACTTCTGGCGGACCACCATGAAGACCCCATCGTTGAAGTACGTGTTTACAAAGTGGCGGAGGGAAAGATGGACGAATGGGTGCGTTTCTTTCACGACAAACTGGTCGAGCCGCAGGAAAAGGCCGGTATCAAGATCCTCAGTGCCTACCGAACTTTGGAAGACGAGAACCTGTTTGTATGGAGCCGTCAGTTTTCGAGTAAGGCCAACATGCCGGAAGAACGGGCTGCTTTCTATCAAAGCGACCAATGGAAGAAGGTCCTTAACCCAGAACTGAAGCAAAAGGGACTTATCGAAAAAGTCGAGATCGTCTACACGGTGACACCAAGCAAATAGCAATCCGGTGGCCAACCTGTCGAGCTGAAGTCTCCGTCCAACGAATGGGTGGATTTCCTGTCATGAGGTTTCAGAATGTTGGTGCCCTTGGTGTCGGTGTTGTTGTAGCCGATTGTTCTCTTCCTCGAGCAATTTCAATCGTTTGGCTTCTTCGCTCTTCATGCCGCCGTACTGGCTTTGCCAGCGACCGAGCGTCGCTTCGCTGATGTCCTCTTTTAGATTGTAGAGTTCGATCGAGTCGTCGTCATAGAACTAAATCAGCTTAAAGTCACCGGATCGAACCGCGCTTCCCAGTCGATTCCCTTTATGAAATGCGTAATTGGGATAGTGGAAATAGATCGACTCACGTTCCAATTTCGATTCGTCCTTGAGCATCGGCAACAAAGAGACCCCATCCGGAGTGTTGGAGGGGTCAGTCTTTAGGTTTGCGACTTCAAGAATCGTTGCATGAATGTCCATGATGATCACGGGCGTTGAGGTTCTGGTCGAAGGCATCACACGACCGGGCCATCGAACGATCATGGGAACTCGGATTCCGCCTTCATACAGGTAGCACTTCTCCGCCCGCAACGGCTTGACATTGGCCGCAAACGGTCCGTTATCCGAGGTGAAGATTACCAGCGTATTATCATTCAAGCCCTGTTCTTCAATTGCCTTCAATAGCTTCCCGATCGATTCATCCATTCCCTCGATCATCGCAGCGTAAGTCGGTGATTCTCCCGTCATTAGCGCCGCTCGTGTCGGCGTGCAAACAGGCGCTGCCGAATAGGCATCCGTAAACAGCAAACCCTGCTCTGCGAGCCGATCAATACTGGGCGTATCAAGTTTGTCGTTGCCGTAGCAATGAAGGTCCTTCCAGCCGAGATCATCCGCCATGATCAAAACGACGTTCGGCGTTTTTTCTTCAGTTCTTGATTCCTGACCGTACGCAACCGAGAAGACACTCAGCGCAGCTACCGTTGCAATGAAGAAATAGGATTTAGGATTGGTCATCATCATCATTCGCTTTTCCGTGGGGCCATCTCGATTACTGTGAAGCAGGCTTCGCCGTTCATTTTGGAGTTTTGTCTGCGGTCTTACTGACTGCATAAAGGAACTCTTTTCGTTCTCCCGAGTCCGTGGACGCGTGCCGGAGGAGCAATTTGCCATCGGCGTAGATGGGTGACGCGAACGAATTGTCGCCCAGACGATTGTTCGCCAGTTCCTTGAAGCCATCGGGTGTCGCTCGAAAGACCAATGTCTCGCCGCGTTCGTTAGACGCGTAGATGCGGTCACCAACCAGCAATGGCGAAGCACTGTGGGGCCCGTTGATACGCTTTCGCCACATTTGCTCTCCATCCGATGCTCGCCAGCAATAGCCGATACCGTTGTTCGCAATTCCATACACGTAGTCACCGACGACAAGCATCGACTGTTCGTAGCACTTGACCATGTTCTGCCAAACGACCTCTGCGCTGTTGTGAGACACCTTGATTCCAAAGGTGCCTGCGTCGGGAAAGCCACCACTGGCAAACACCATGGAGTCCTTCCAGACGATCGTCCCACAAGTGACATCGCTGGTGGCCGGAACCGTCCAAAGTGGTTTCCCATTGGTCGGGTCGTAGGCCGAAACTTCGGAACCGCCACTGATCAGAATCTGGGGTCGACCGTCAACCGTTGCCAGAATCGGTGACGAGTAACTGGCGGCCTTTGGACGCGGGGTCTTCCAAGCTTGTTTACCGCTATCTTTTGCCAACGCGTACAGCCCACTCTGGTCATTGTCCATATCGACAGCGACCACCAGGGAGTCTTTAAGTAACAGAGGCGACGCACCGTAGCCAAACCAAAAATTGCTGCTCTTGCGATACGGAGCAACGGTTTCCTGCCACAGGATTTTTCCGTCGAGTGAAACCGCGCTGGCCTGTACCGAGTCATTAACCTGAACAGCAACGAAGACCGCATTGCCGTCACTCGAGGGTGTTCCCGGAGCAGACGTATTCTTCTTATGCATATACTCGGGTGTTTCGACACCCTCGTGAAGAATCACACGACCGAGCTGCTTGCCATCGTCAAGGTTGTATCGCAACAACGAGATTGTCTTTGTGGCGGGTTCATGTGTGAGCACGAAGATACTCTTGTGAACAACGATGGGGCTCGCATGGCACCTCCCAGGCACCGGACTGCGCCACAGGACGTTGCTGGACTCGGACCAAGTGAGTGGAATCGCCTTATTGGCTGATTCCGGCGTGTGATTGTCCATGGTTGGACCACGCCAACCTCGCCAGTCTTCGGCGACCAGTACGGAAGAAATCGTGACGGTCAGCAACATCGCGAGGAGAGTGCGGAGCATGAAATGGTAGCCTAATCGAATGTTGTGTCGGGGAATTCTTACAGCGTGCGTACGCTCGACGCTTGAGCGGGGTACAAAAAGAGCTTTGCTACTTTGCCACTCTAATTATCCCTGGATTTGCAAGGCATTTGATCGCAAGATGGCGAACGTTGTCCACCCACTTCTGTCACTGCTTGCGTCGCTGACGCGCACGCGAACTGGCCCAGCAAATTCGCTAGCTGAAGGCGGAGAACGAGATTCTGCGTTCCAAGTTACCCGGTCGCGTCAAGCTGGACAATCGTGAAAGGCCGCTTCCCTGTGCACAACTCCATTGCGGCGGCTTCTCTGTTTTGGGAAATCTGGCAGAGCCTTTGCCGGCGAACGCTCGCCACCGAGTTGTTTGATTATGGCTGTTTGAACGTCCTTGATTTCAAAAACAAGCGGGGCAACTCTAGTGGACCGTCAGCATGAAAGTTTAGGGTAGTGGATTTCGCCAGAAATCAGTAACTCAAATGTTCTTAAGGACTTCTGGCGAAGTCCACTACGTCCCAACTCGCAATTATTACATTGACGGCCCACTAGTTGGCTACCGCTACGGGGACATTCATTTCTTCCAGCAAGTGGTTGGCTCCGTAAGCGATGCCGGTAATCCACAGCACATAACGGATGTCGACGCCGATCGAACGACTATAGCTTTCGTCCCAAGCAAAATCATTAATGGTCGCCTCAAAGCAGCGATCGAAATTGACCCCCACCAATTCTCCTCTAGCGTTAAAAATCGGGCTGCCCGAATTGCCGCCGGTGGTGTCGGTGTTGTACAGGATTGCGACGGGTACATCGCCGAGCTGTTCGTTCTTGAACGGCCCAAAGTCCTGTTGGGCGTATTTGGTCAACACGGCTTCGGGTGTGATGAATGGCGAAACACCAGTTGTCTTGTGGATCACGCCGCTCAGCGTCGTGATTGGCAATTTGACGACCGCGTCTTCGGGCGAGTAGCGACGGACGTAGCCGCAGGTAAAGCGGAGCGTCGCGTTGGCATCGGGCACAAAATCGGCCGACAAGTACTGTTGTTTGACATCGACGAGCGAACCGTAGAGTTCGCTTAGCTTGCCCTCTCGAACTTTATCCTGGCGTCGAATCTCGTCGAACAGCGGATGGAGTTTGACGATAAAGCTTAACATGGGATCGTCGGTTTGCTGCAGCTGTTCTGGCGTCGAATCGAGCAACGATTGCACGAACTGGCGATCATTCAAACGACTCTGCTGGGTCAGGCGAGTGGCCAGCGCCAACAGGTCCGTTTGGTCGGCCAACGATTCCGCTAACGCCGGGATTTGTTGATTCGCGTTGATGGCCTTCAGTCGTTCGAGCAGGCCAGCCAAGATGATTGCTTCGGTCGGTTGATGGATATCTTGCAGCGAAGTCAGCAAGGTCTGCGTCGATTGCTGCCAATTGCGATCCATGTACTCGCTTTCGCGTTCCAGGTCCGGCTTGGTTCGCTCGACTGCTGCGTCGAAAAGAAAGTAAGCGACCGCACCCATCCGGCTGCCCGAGCGGAGTTGGCTGAGCAGAATCTCTCGTGTCGCTGCTTGTTCGATTTCATCGTAAACCGACGCGATCTCGCTCAGTAGATGTCCATACGTCTGTTTTCGCTGAGCGTCCTGCTCGATGTACGTTTGCAGCTTCGTTTCCTCGGCTGCCCGTGTGGCCGCGATGTCGGCCCGCAAAAGGCCTTGCAGCTGCCCGCGAGAACGTTTTTCCGTGTTGGCTAGGGAGCGAATACGCGATGCGTGTTGAATTTCGACACCACGGTCCTGTCTGCCGGCTTCGGTCATCACATCAATCTGCCAGTTGTAAAGTTCAACGATGGTCGGCAGTCGCGTATTCTGTTCGTAGTTCAGAAACGCAGCCGTCTTGTGCCGCGCGGTACGACCCGGGTAGCCGAGCAGGAACACGGCGTCGTTTTCCTCCACGCCTTCGGCCGAGACTTGAATCGATCGCTTGGGGCGATAAGGTACATTTTCCAGCGAGTACGTCGCACTGCTGCCGTCGGGCGCCGTATAAGCTCGCATAAACGAAAAGTCGCCCGTGTGTCGGGGCCACATCCAGTTGTCGTCTTCGCCGCCGAAGTTGCCAATCGATTGTGGCGGCGCGAAGACAAGTCGAATGTCCTTCAGATACGTGTATAGAAAGAGCACGTACGTCTTGCCGACGAACATCTCCGCCACCTCGGCTCGTAGCTTCGGCTCTTCGGCCTCGGCTGCCGCTTCCAATTCCTTGCAGCGTTTTTCGATGGCCTGCGTGCGCTGCAAGAAGTCCATGTTGGCCGTCACCACGCGCAACACCTCGCCGGACACATCGCGGTAGTCTTCGGTTACGCGGACCGTGTAGTCGGGTGCCGGGATTTCTTCGTCTCGCGAGTCCGCTCGAAAACCGTCTTCTAAGTAGTCATGTTCGGCGGTGCTCGCCTTCTGGATCGCACCGTAGGCGCAATGATGATTGGTGATAATCAAGCCCTCAGGCGATACAAACGAGCCGGTGCAGCCGTTCACGCGGCAAACGCCGTCCACCAAGCTAATCGAATTTGGATTGAACAGTTCCGCGGCCGTTAATTCGATACCGCGCCCTTTCAAGTCGAGTCGCTGCAGCTCGCTCATCGGATACATGCCTTCTTCGCCGAGAGTGATGTTGCACAGCAGGCACACCGCCAAGAGCGTCAGAACCCCATTGCGGCGACAACGTTTGTGGACGAATTTGAGAGCGGATTCGCTGTGCGTTCGCTGCACTTGCCGTTGTCCGTTCGGGGCGGTCGATTGGTCGTGTTTGGCGAAGCTTTTTAATGTGCGAGACATGATGCAAGCTGTTTTGAGAGCTGGGAGGAAATAGATTGACTGTGAGAAAAACGACTGTCGTATGATAACTGATGGTGCGACGCCGTCATCGCCATCGATTGTTGGATCGAAAGCTCGCAAATGATCGCCGTGCTGATGCCACGGCCGGTCAAAAGGCTCGGCCGACCAGTCGAGACCGAGAAAACCGGCTTCAAGCAACCGACATCCGTTGATCTCAGCTAACCTGGAGCGCCCGGCGTATACTGGCGGTGGCAGTAGAGCGATGAGCAGCCAAATAGTGCGTCGACGCAATCGCGACCGACGCGAGCATGTGGATTGGAAGACAAAGATGGGTCTTGATGCAGTTGAAATCGTGATGGAAGTCGAGGAGTCATTTGAGATTACGATCCCTGAGGACCGAGCGGTTAATGTACGAACCGTTGGTGACCTTTACGCAATCGTTCTCGATTTGACGAAAGACATCACTCGCGATCACAGCGTTTGCGTGACAGCAGCGACCTTCCATTTGCTGCGTCGGCATTTGATTCCCCACGTCACTGATGCACAAAGCATTCGCCCATCGTGGAGAATCGCCGACACGTTGCCGCTGAGAGGACGCCAGCGATTGTGGGCGAGACTTGGGCACGAATTGGATCTTAGAATGCCGCCACTCCAAAGGCCGTATTGGATGACGCTGACATCGATTCTGCTTACCGCAACGGCGGCCTGGTTCTGTTACGCCACATTCGCCGCCGACAATGCATCGGGCCTTGGTGCTTTCCTCGGATTATTGACGATTGTTTTTGTGGGTTTGGTTCTCGCAGCCGTTACAAAACCCTTCCAGCTATTTCCTGCCAAAACCTACACTGACTACCGAAGACCCGTCACCCAAATCGTTGCTCTCAATTACGCAAAGATCTCTGAGCAACACAACTCGTGGAACGCGACCGACATTTGGAATGTGCTGCAAGTGATCATCGTCGAGCAACTTGGCGTCAAGAAAGAAGCGGTCACGCCCACCGCCAACTTCGTCTATGATTTGGGAATGAATTGATACTCCGTTTCGTCAGAGAGATTGATCAACGAGTTCCTCCAGCCGGCACGACAACTTGATTCCCGCAATCATGATTCTGCTTTTCATTGTCCTGTTTCCACTGATGTGGTGCGGCATATCTTTGCTGATCGCGTTTTTGAGCGGTTGGTCGCGTCTCGCTGAAAGATACCGACACGATGCAAGAATAGAGTGCAAGTTTTTCTATTGTCAATCTGGAAAGATCGGAGGAGTGGATTTCAATTCGTGCCTTACTCTGGGCGTCTCGGAGCGTGGCTTGCTGATGTCAGTGCTTTTACCGTTTCGCGCCGGTCATCCGCCCCTACCGATTCCATGGTCGGACTTTCACGACGTTCAGGAGAAGCGAACGCCTATTTTTGGCTTCCGTAGCATGACCGCTAGACTTGGCATCGCTTCGATGCTACTCGAGGAGCTTATTCGTCGAGCAGAAGAACTCAACATCGATTGCATTACGACTGAAGCCAGCATTACCGCCAAACCATTCTTCATCGCTTAGCGAGGTAGTCAAACAACACTACTGCCAAGAAAGCCAAGAAATGTTACCCACAATTCAATCCCGTCTGACCATCGCCGTCCTTTTCCTTTCCGGATTCGTAATTCAAAGTGCTGCCCAGGCGTTTGATCTTGACGTTACCGAGTTTGAGAACGAACTTGGCCCCATCGCGATGGTGACTTTGGATGAGTCACACGACCTGGTTCGGATCAACGAAGATGCCAACGGTGACATCGACATCGAAATCTTCATGTTCAATCCGAGCATTTTTGACGAAGTCCCCAACACGCTTGATTGGAATCTGCTCGAGATGTTGGCGAGCACGCATGAGACGTTTGAAATTGACGGAGAGGACGTGAATGCGATCGGCATCGCCTGTCTTGGCGGTGACGACATTGTGCTGACGGATCCAAGCCTGCCAATGACACTCATGTTAAGTGGCGGAGGCGGAGACGATACTCTCAACGGCGGAAGTCAAAATGACATTCTTCAAGGAAACGCTGGACTCGATGTCCTCCGCGGTCGCGGCGGAAACGATCGTCTAAACGGAGGATATGATGGCGAGCGGGACGTCTTATACGGCGACAGCGGCAACGATGACTTCATCCAATATCACAGGATCATTCGACAGCTAACCCGGTTTTCCCGCTTCGGAGGTTCACCGATCTCTACCACGTCTTCGGAAGACATGATTGCCGACTATCAAAGCTGGAACGATGAAATCATCAACCTGAACCGCAAGTGATTGCGCATTCATTGAAGAATCGACAAATGCATACCGGAATGTTTTCGTTTCGCCTCGACCATTCTGGCTCAGTTCACACCGCTGTAACGCCGATGGGCCGACATGAGCATCCAGCAGGATACCGGCGAAGGAACGCCAAGAACGCTGAAATTGTTTCCCTGAGAGATTCGGAGCGGTTCTTGGGTGGCTGGTCAGACGACGAACTGCATGGCGGCAAAGGCGACGACTTTATCGCCGGTCGCAGCGGTGACGACGACCTGTTTGGTGGCAGCGGTTCCGACTATCTCTATGGCGGCACTGAAAATGACTACTTAAAAGCTGGAACCGGCGAATACGAATGGGTCATCGCCGGGCAATCCGGCGCCGACATCTTCGCCAACCCAGGGATGGTGTCCTCGTGGTCACGGAACCTGATTCCGATTCAACGCGACGTGTACTATGACGACTTCAATCCTCAATTCGACGTCGAAGTGCTTTTCTGGACACCGCAGGCCTTTACGTCGATCATTTCCACACCCTTCATGTCCACACGTCCATAGTCAGCTTGGATTGAAATACGAATTCAAGAAACGTCAGGGCGGAATCTCGAGCGTGTTGGATTGCCAACGGACGAATACGGGTCAAGAACAACGAAAGCCCAAACCGTGAACCCTCCCCCTCGCTTCGCCCCCCCGAAGGGGGAGAGGTTGTTTGGTGCACTCAGGCCGCGAGGAACGTAAGAAGAAGAAGAAGTAGAAGTGGCGCGAGTTTCCAGCTTGCGTTACCGATATCGCTAGCTGAAAGCGAACGCCACTTCTCAGATACCAAAGTTGTTTTTCGAACGTCCCGAAAAACTCAATCCTCGGCGTACACCACTCACTTGTACCAGGTACCGCCAGCTTACACCGATTGAGTAAAAAACAGACTGCGCACATTGGAGTCGTAGGCTTTAGCCGATTCAACAAGGGTCCAGCACGCAATCGGCTAATGCCTACCACTCCAACGAAAAATCCGTCGTAGGATCGAAAGACGACATGTACCTCATGTTATCCTTTAGAGTAAGGCAGTGTGACGATGCTGAGTCATTGCATTCTCTGCTACGTTTGTTTGTGTGAGAGGACATGAACGCAACGCCGTCGTCAATCTATCATGAAACCCGATTACGGAGCCAAATCTTGATAAAGATGCCATCGATCCTGTTATTCTCAATCGTGGGCTTAGCGGCCGTTTGCTGGGGACAGCATGCAAGTTCTGATGTTTTTTCAGTCATCAAAGAACGTGTCGTTGCGGAACTGCTGAAGAGTCGTATCGATGACAGGCAGGTGGAAGACATCGTCGCGATGATGCAGGAGGACGGTAGCTTTCAGGGCATTGACTATGCCGACTTAACAAGAGTTGGCGGCTTCCCTCACCGGCACCACACATACAACCTAGTGCATCTTGCGAAAGCCTACCACAACAAAGCATCAGTACATTTCCACAGCGAAAAGCTGAAGGAAGAGATCACCAGAGGCGTCAGGCACTGGGTAGAGAAAGACTATGTGGGCGACAATTGGCACGACAACCAAATCACGACGCCGTCGAACCTGGTTAATCTGATGCTGTTAATCGGAGACGACTTGCCAGAAGATCTGGTCACTCGATGCCAACCGATGATCAACAGAGCCCATATGGGAGCGTCAGGTGCCCGCCCCAGTGGTGATCGCATCGTGATCGCAGGGATCGTTGCCAAGAACGCGTTGTTCCTTCGCGACAACGAAAACTTTGAAGAGATCATTCGGATTATCGAGGGCGAAGTAAAATTCAGCACGGGCGAACGAGGCATGCAACATGACTACAGTTTTCATCACCGCACAGACCGGGTGAACAACACAACTTCGTATGGTTATGGAAAGTATGCCAACGTCTTCGGCGAGTGGTCCTATTACGTGGCCGGTACGAAGTACGCTTTTTCCAAGCAGAAGATTGACCACTTAGTGAATTACTACTTAGACGGCGTTTACAAGCAGTTGGTCTATGGCGTCTACACCGACGTGAGCGTGAAAAATCGAAGCATCACGCACGAGGCTACATTTGAACCGCAAGGGATCCCTGAGATCGAACGTTTGCTGCTCAGCACAGACTATCGCAAGGATGAACTGGAAGAGATCATTCAGCTAAGAAGGGGGCAAGCGAAACCGACAAAATCGTTCAGTAAGTTTTTTTGGCAGACGGAACACTTCGTAGTTCAGCGACCGGATTTCTATACCACCGTGCGGATGTTCTCCACGCGTAACAGAAACATGGAGATACCGTACAACGGACCTGGCAAACCGACTCATCATCGCGCCGATGGTACCAACTATGTGATGCTCAATGGCGACGAGTACCACAACATCTGGCCCGTTTACGACTGGCAGAAGATTTCGGGCACAACGATTCTGCAGAAACCGAAGCTGCATCCTCCCAATATAATCCAGAAAGCCGGTCTGACCGATTTTGTCGGCGCCGCAACCGATGGATTTTACGGAGCCGTTGGCTTCGATTTCATCAGCCCCCATGACAAAGTGGCCGCTAGGAAAGCATGGTTTTTCTTCGAAGATGACTACGTTTGCCTGGGGGCAGGAATTCGCTCTGATTCCGAGCTTCTGGTTGTCACCACGATCAATCAAGCGTTGCTTCGTGGCGATGTTGCTGTGATGTGTGCTGGAGAACAATCGGTCCTGCCGGCAGGTGATCGCAAACTGGATGCGGTGAAGTGGGTGCATCACGACCGTATCGGTTACTTGCTTCCGAAACCGACGACTTTGCGAATTTCCAATCAGACGGAAGAAGGCCGCTGGTCGGATATCACGGACCAGACGTTCGTCTCCGATGAACTCGTTCAAAAGGATGTCTTCAAGCTCTATTTCGATCATGGACGGCGACCAAGCAGCGAATCGTACGCTTACATTGTAGTACCGAGTATCAGCGATGAAGAACTTGCCACTAGCAGCACAGACAATCGTGGCATCGAAATCCTGGCAAACAGCAAGGCTATCCAAGCCGTAAGGAACACGAAACTTGGAATTTGCCAATTTGTGTTCTACAGTGCCGGCAAGTTAGAGTTCGCATCGGACCAGGACGTCAAAATAGATAGCCCTGGGATCATTTTACTTACCTATCAGGGCGATCGCATTTCGAACGTGACCGTGGCTGATCCCTTGCGGAAACTCCCCAAGATCAATGTTGAAATCCCCGGCATCTATGGTGTTTCTGACGAAGGATGCTCGGCTTCACCAGACGACAACTCAACGGTTCTCGAAATCGACCTGCCTCTGGGAGTTAATGCCGGCAAAAGCGTGACCATCGAATTGCATGCCAGTGATCGTTGATTCGCGTACACTGATGCCTTTTGCAACGAAATTGCCCGAGTCACAATTTCAAGCCACGCAGACGAATTCGCGATTAGGAGCCTGTTCGCGCGACGGACGTAATGCCGAAATCACAGGCGACGGCTGAACAGCCACGGCCGTGTGAAACTACTCGATCCAGCTGCGCAGTCCATCCATGAACATTCGCAACATCTTCTCCGCGTGCTCTTGTTTGTACAGCGACGGATCGCAGCGGAGGCTGACGGTAAGTTTGCGTTTGTAAGTCGTAATGGCGATGGTGGCGCGAGTGTGCTTTCGTAGAGGTGGGCAACCGTAACAGGCATCCAACTCCAAGTTGCCAGCGATCAAGGCACCCTTCTTGCGTGGAATTCGACAAGTGTAGCGCCGCGTCGGGTCACCGACGTTCGTCAAAACGATCGTTCCCAATCTGGCACGCAACTTGGTCGCTAAGGGAAGCACCCAACGCGTGCTCGCGGCACGACTGACCGCTTCGATGAACTCGGTCCCGAGTGCCTTGTTCTTGATTTTGGCCGTTTCTTCACGCACGCTTTTGAGCAGCGTTATCCGATCATTGCACTGATCCGGTTTACGGATCAGGAACGTGTAGCTCGTCATATTCACCGCTGGCATCAAATCATCCCCCCGACCCCGGAGATTGGTCGGCAACACAATTCGAAACGCACGTTTGTGACTGCGTGGCTTGCTTTGGAGGTTCCAGTCGCAAAATAGCTTAAATGATTCCGCCGACAGAATGTCGTTTACCGTGGCACCAAACTGAATCGCAACATCACGCAGCTTCTTATGCTCGTCGCAAGACAAGGTCTCTTCGAACACCCGCAAGTATGGAATCGACGACTGCGGAGCTGAATCGTCTGGCTTCGGGATCCCCAAGGGTTGGCTGCGCGCCAACAATGCGGTTTTGATTCCGTACTTGATTGATCCCCAAGCAGTCCGGGAATGAGTGTTTTCCAAGTTCGCGTAGCGTTGACGGTAACCGCGATTCTTCAACAGGGATGGATCAAGTTCCCCAAGTTGTGCCGTTCCAGGGCCGTTAACTTCGTTAGCGTAGATCGCGAATAGATCGCCGATGAAGATGTGCGCGCCGACACCGTCAACCGAAACGTGGTTGAAGTAGAAGGTGACTTCCACTTGTTCCTCGCCTTGATCAACCCACACTCGCACACCTGCCTCTTTGGAATCATCAAATTCAGGCCGGCATTGAATGGTCTCGCCATCGCGAAGCCAAACGACTTCTACCTCCAAGTCCTTTTTGTGAATCCAACTCAATCGATCCTTTTTGCCTTTGCCCACAACGCATTGGAGGATCCGATGTCGGTCCATTGATCCTTTCAATGCCGTTAGAAATTCTTGTTTCTTAAGCTGGCCGGTGAAACGCATCACAACGACAAATGCCATCGGGTAGTCGGCGTGGCTATCGGCGCGAAGAAATGTCTCGAACGGACAAAGATACAGCGGAAGCAGGCGTCCACGATTGTAAAGGTCCTCCATCGTCGGCGTTGCTGCGGACGACGAAGCTGTTTCTGGTTCGATGTCAGAGTCAGCTATCATGTGGCATTCCATCAGGGGGAGCAGCCTAGCATAGTTAAAGAACTGGGGGACGATCCGCAAAACAACGTTTTTTCTTGGATTCCAAGGGACAGGGCCGGAGTAATCCAACCGGTATTTCAGTCCCAATGGAGAGCGGACCCAGTGACACCGCCTCCCTTTCATTTGCTTCCAGTGTCATACTCAAGTAGCTCGCGCCACCTATTCCCCCTCGACAGTCGGCTGAGCGACTTCAACTGTGGAGCGAACTGAGTCCACTGGGAATCGGCAGATGTGAATCGACGGGCCCCTAACTCACTCCTTTTTTCTTGCTTCACATGAATGCATCCTGCAAAATCTCCCTGATTGCCGTAAGTTGCTTCTGGTTCAGCGCGGCCCACGGCCAGGACGCCGATTGCAACTCGTAAGGTAATCGCTCTCGAAACGGCTACGGGCGTTGCTGTATGTGTTCGACCGCGTCACGGGTGAACCACTTTGGCCTATCGAAGAGCGACCGGTTCCTCAATCCGATTTGGTCGGCGAGCAGGCTTGGCCGACACAGCCGATCCCTACCAAGCCACCGCTGCTTTGCCGCAGTGAAAACGGGCTGCTGTTGATCGCCACCATTGTGCTGCGGGATTAGGGAATGAATGAGTAGGAGGCATCCGGTTTGCTCGTGATTCAGGGGTTCCTTCGAGAAAGGCTTTCCTTTGCTCTCCCCTGAACTCAGTCTCCCCGTACACGACGCTCAGCGTACCAATACTCTGCAACGCCGATTGTCCCTGGACTTGCCGAACTTTTAATCGCACGATGGCGAACGTTGCCCACCCACTTCCCTCGGTGAGGTAGTCCTTTGCGAGCTTGAGAGACTCCAGGTCCATTCCCTCCGGCTCCTCTTTATTATACACTTCACGCTCTGCCAGCACCTCGGAGAATTCGGTCCTTAGCCCGCCTCGTTGTGTTGCAGCAAATTGGAAATTCCAATTATCACTCCAGAACGTTCCTTGGAACCGACATACTTCTTCAGACTCATTGAGGTGCATCACTCATGGCTTCGTCAATTCTCGCGGACAAACTGCACGAGTACCCAAAACAAGATGTAATCGACGGAACCGGCGGAGGATCGGCTTCGATCCTTGATGACTGCCTTAACAGTCACGACGGGGTGTTGCAACTATTGCACCGTTACGCCGGCAGAACATTTTGTACGCCAGGGAAACGCCTTCGCCTTGATGAGCAATCGTACTATCCGGACTACATGAACGGTACGGGGCTCGATGAAGTCTGGATGTGCTGCACGGTTCCTATCGTGACGGGTGTCGTTGATACACGCACGAAGAAGGCACCGTTTCGCGAAGGTGAATCGCACGTCCTCACTCCGAATGGGCAAGTCATCTCGCTGCAGGATTTGATCGTCGCCAATCCGGAAGTTGTCATGGGTGAGAAGATGACGGCCTTTTCGAAATCGCTGTTCGGCGAGCCGACTTGGCCGATTGTGTCAAAGAAGTTCGATAATCTGAATCCGATTCCACACCATCTACACTGGTCAAAGTGGGAAGTCTATGACATCAATTCTTTCGACAATCCCGGAGTCAGTCCGTCGCATTATCACACCACGGCAATGGGGTTGTACCCGTTCGTGACGAAGGACCAGTTTCTTGCCTGCATGAAGCGTTTCGGCCAGGGCGAGTATAACGGGGTTCGGCATTTGTCGCCGCACGTAATGATGCAACTCGATAACGGCTTTGTGATGCCGAATGGTGTGCTGCATTCGCCGACGGACCTTTGCACGCACGAGCTGCATGTCACGATGGATGAACACTTCCTGGCCGAGGACCTCACGCTTGACGGGCGTATCGGAGCAGCGGATGCGTTCTACGCCTGCAGGGAAGAGGACTATCCGAAGGACCGGCACGAAGACTGGGATTACCTGGTTGAAAAGTTCGACTTCGAAGCGAATCAGGACCCGGAATTCGTCCTGAAGAATTCGCGTCCGGCAATCACCGCCGAAGAATTCGCAGGCGACGGCGTAGACGCAAAGTGGATCGTCTACGGTGATTTCCTCGGCGACCAGAAGTGCTCAATTCTCCGTCTCACCTTGGAGCCTGGCGGCAGGACGACTTTCTGCCCGGAGAGTCCCGCGCTGTTCCACACGAATGGCGGAAGCGGCCGTGTTGGAAAGCTCGCAGTGCGATATCACCAGGATATGGTTCTCGGCGAGATCTATTCCGAGATCGGATTCATCACTCAGGCCGCACTTGCCAGTGGCGGTGTGGAAATCGAGAACACGGGAACTGAATCGCTCGTGTTGACCTTCGACTTCCCGCAGCACGCGCATTCCCGAACACCCGGTGTTGCCGTTACGAAGTAGTCGCTCGATGTCGGTAATCCGCTTACACGACTGCCTCATTGGTCATATTGACCGAGGCAGTTTGACCCTCCCCGAACCCTGCTGTTTGTCAAAACATTATGGACTTTTTGTTCGAGTTCTCGGCGCGGAGGGCGGATCTCGGGAAAACTGCGGGCAGCCGTGCTCGACTTGACCGTCAGTCGGATTGTAGGTAGATCTTACTTCCGTCAAGCAATCGAATCAAAGTCGCATCCATGTGCCAGAGTTCTTTCGGCGACACAGCGCGGATTCCAATCTTCGGCTTTGGCGGATGCACATGTTTTCGTGGACGACGCCAATTGTACTGGCGCATGAGCCGGTACCAAACGCTGGTTGATGCATAGACCTTGCCCAATCGTTGGGCCAATCGAGACAGTGTACTTGTTGGAACGTCTCGGTAGTCGTCCGACGTTGCCATATTTCGGCTGGTTGCGATTTCCGTTGAAGAGGTTTGTGTCGGGTGGCTTTTGGGACACGATGAATAATCGGTCAGCTCGCAAGGCATCCGATTTCGCCATGCATGATAACGGGATGACGAAAGCCCGATGGTTTGGAGAATTCGTGTCAGTGGAATCGCTTTGCTGGATCGATCAATTGCACGCAGAAGCCGCGACTTGTTCATTCCATCAGGCAGTCTTTGTCGCTCAAACGAAAACGCGGTTAGTTTGAACAGGATCAATGCCACTCGCAACCAAGCTCGTAGAACTTCGTTTTGTCGTTTCAAGCTGGCGATTTCGGATGTTTGGCCATCGGTTTCCGAAGGCTGGACGTGTGAAACGACTGGTCCACAGTTATGGTGGCGCCAGCCATGAATGGTCGAACGGGGAACGCCCAGTTTCTTGGCTGTAAGCAGGTCTCCCGTATCGTGGATGTAATGGCGCAGTCGATGGTCATAAGACCGTTGTTGTCGTTTTGCAAGTACGTGATTCCAGGCGATAATAAGCCTATCATCGATCCGATCGAGCAGTGGTTGTATTTTTTCCGTGAGGCGGCAAACCAAACCGCCGAGCAACTGGCCCGCCGGTTGCCAGGTGCCGTGTTCACCGAAGCCGTAGGAGTGTTAGAAATGATCGCCAAGAACCCAGAAGAACGCCAAGTCTA